>JAUIHB010000041.1 GCA_030432465.1 Gammaproteobacteria bacterium | reverse complement strand
TGGTCAAAAAAATTAGCACAGGACATTGGGCATACTGTGCCTTTAGAAACAGAACGCGGCTATCACCTAACAATTGAGTCACCGAATGTTGAAGTAACCCGACCTGTAACCTCATTTGAAGATTCATTCGTAATGACGCCAATGGAGCAAGGTCTAAGGTTAGCTGGTACAGTTGAGTTGGCAGGCTTAGATGCTCCTCCCAATTATCAACGTGCCGACATATTGTTTCAGCACGCGAAAAAACTGCTTCCACAGTTAATTAACCAAAAATCATCAACCTGGATGGGAATGCGACCATCGCTACCCGACTCATTACCGATTATTGGACGCTCATCACGCAATAATAATGTGTTGATGGCTTTTGGCCATCAACATTTAGGTTTAACTCAAGCAGCAGTAACGGCAGATATTATCAGTGATTTGATTATTAATAATAAGTCACCAATTGATACTACTCCGTATAGAGTAGAGCGTTTTTAATGAACGATAACATTAGCTTTAATATTCATAAATCTATGTTTTACCAACCGGAGATTTACCTTCTTCTGCTTTGGCTAATGTATTAACTTCTTGATCACTTTTTACTGCTTGCTCAACTTCGTTCAACTCAACATTTAAATCAAAATTTGAATCCGAGGGTAAAATATCCTCGGTTAATTTATTAAGTAATTTTTGGGCATCATCTGAATCAGGAAGCACACTGATTTTTTTCTGAATTTCGATAAGCTGTTTAGCATATTGTTGCTTTAACGTTGTTTCACTCATTTCAGATTTTGCTAATGCGTACAATTTTTCTGCTGCTGACTGTTTATCATTGGTAGCAAATATTGCTCCTAAAGAGTCAACTATCTTAGATAAAATATTATAAACAACCGTGGCAGAGAAACCGCCAAGTAAAGCAAGTAATGGTGCCCCAAAATCCATATGTCCCTTATCAGATTCAAAAGGAACAAGCGTCGCAATAAGTAACCCCGCTATTACACCTAGTACAACGTTTGCCCAGTAAGTTGCTTCAAATTTAGGATCATAAGTGCCTGCAACAACATAAGTATTAGCTCTGAACAATGCAGCAAAACTTGCCCCTAGACCTGCCGCAAAAATCAAAAATAATAAAACAGCAAGCAATACCTCACCACTGAGTTTAAAAATTCCTTCTGATAAATTCACTGCATTAATATCTTCAGACATGCTCAGATAAATGAAGCCAACAAGAAAAAAGATAGCTGCCAGCATTAAATAACGGATCAGCTTAACAGACCCCATAAATGAAAAAATGCTTTTCATGTTTCTTTCTCGTTTTAACAACACTAAAGAATAAGGATTGGCAGGCGCGACTATTTTCGCCAAGACATTATGAATTTTAGTTAAGCCCTTAATTATTGCAATATAGTTACCTGAAGTTAAATTATAATGATAAGTTGTTGCATCAGCGCTGCTAGTGTCACTAACCTGACTTTGATCAAGCATACTACTGTATTCTGCGAGTTTTTCTGTCACATTACTCGGTACATCCATTCCACAACCTAAAGCATGAACCGCCATGACATTACATTCTTCGTAAAGAATTTCCAGCAGCTCAGAGGAATATTGTTGATTTTTATTTTTAGCCATCATTTCACTCATTTTTATCAATCAAATTAAACACAAAGCACTGTTATAATAGAAGAGCTTTAATATTAAAGTTTTAAGTCTTAATTTTTATTCGATAAATAAGAATAGAATGAATCATCATGATTTCCTATCACTTTATTGACTGAGTATTTTGATGCCATCTTATTTCAACCCAAAAATCTCTAAAAAAGATAATTGTAATTAAAATCTAAGACTGAATAGACAATAAAAAGACGATCAAACTTTCTCAATAAAACCGTCTTCATAAAGAGTTTTTTGATGTATAGAAAATATAGCGTTGTTTAAACTAGCCAAGCTTTCGTAATTTAACCAAACGCATAACGTTTTGACGTTGATCACGAATATGTTTTACTAAAGCCTTTTCTGCTCGCTTCCAATCTCTAGCAAGTAAATTTTCAAGAATATCGCAATGCTCTTGCGCCATTTCACTTTTCACCTGATCTCCCAGTGAAGCAAAATCGAATAGTGCCCCATAAAACTCGCCATGGCGATTAAAAAAATCTTGAATATAAACGTTATCGCAGCGACTTATCCAATAATTATGCATGTTATTATCAATTTCAGATTCGTCATGCTTATCGCCAACAATATTTCCAGATAAAAACTTACGTAAATCATCTTCGATCAAATAAGGTCTAGCTAACTCTAACGCTTTGACCTCTAAAATCTCACGAATTTCTAAATAATCCAACATGTCCTTTTCACGAAAGCTTCTAACTTTCCAACCACAACGAGGTACATGTTCAATCAGCCCAGCGCCTGCCAAGCGAGAAAAAACCTGACGCATAATCGTGCGTCCAGTGCCATATTTTGCCGCAGTAGCCTCTTCTCGCAAATACTCAGTGTGGTTATCAAAACACATTTTAACCACATCATTTGCAACTTGCTCATCTAAAGTAGAACTAAATTTTAACGGTTTTTTAAATTGAGAAACCCTACTGGACTTTTTACCCGTATCAGGGATATTCACTCGTTCTAAACGACCATTAGATTTGCGAGTTATAATTCCTTCCTCAATTAGCTCTTCAACAACCAAACGCACAGGAGTTAAGCTAACTGAATAATAATCAGCAACAGCACCTAAAGTTAAGCGAAAAGGAAGCTCACTATAGCTCTCTAGCTGATTTTTAAGATCTTGTTTAATTGTATCGGTTACTTTGACGCTCATATCTATTACCCTAATCCCTAAAAATAAACTGCTTCTATAAAAACCCTGATAAACATCTCACAGTGCCTCCTGAATTCTTCCTTGTTATCAATTTATCGACAAGTCGACCCTAACAAACTGATACAGCAAATAGCTGTGCCCCATTTATAATTATTATACTCAAGCCTTTTGGATATATACTACCCTGTGACTTTAAAGTCTTCTCGACAGTATATCAAAGAAGTAGCTTGCAACACTAATCAAGAAAAAATACAATTGTACACAATATAAAAATAAGCCGGTAAATGATCATGCAAGCAAATTACTTAGCCCGTATCGAAACTCTTAGAAAACGACTTGAGAATTCAGAGTATAATGCCTTAATAATAGCCAACGTTCAAAACTGTCGTTATCTTTCTGGCTTGCAAAATAATGATCCTAATGTAGCATTTTTAATTATTCACCCTGAAAAACTCTATCTGATCACTGATTACCGTTACGCACAACAGGCTCAGGAAGAATCTCCTCTTTTTGAAGTCATCATCAGAAATCGCGACGCTACAACTTTAGGTCAGCAGTTTCAAATATTACTTAATACATTAAAAGTAAAACACTTGGGCTTTGAGCAAGATCATTTTTTAGTCGGTTTATGGCAGAGTATTTCTTCTGAGCTCACCAACATTACATGTGACGGTTTTTCTGGCTGGATTGAATCGCAAAGAATGATCAAAGATGATTATGAAATTCAATCGATACGCAATGCAGCACAAATAGCTGATACTGCACTTAATCAACTCACAGGCTTTATGAAACCGGGCATGACTGAAAGAGATGCCAGCTTGGAATTAGAATACCAAATGCAAAAAATGGGCTCAGAAGGCTTATCATTCCCCACCATTTTAATTTCAGGTGAGCGTAGTGCATTGCCGCATGGTATGCCAAATCAAAAAAAACTAACTCACGGCGATCTTATTACCATAGATTTTGGAGCTGTGGTAAATGGATATCGCTCTGATATGACGCGTGCCTTTGTAGTTGGACAGCCTTCAGAAAAACAACTTCTGGTTTACAATACGGTAAAAAAAGCACAACAAGCAGGTCTGGATGCTGTTCGCTCAGGTGTTCGAGGCAATATTCCATTTCAACAGTCAAAAGCAATATTAAGTGAAAGTGAGTTCTCCCAATATCAAGGGGAAGGCTTAGGTCATGGCGTTGGTTTATACTTACACGAGCAACCTTTTCTTAATGCTAGTTGTAATATCGTTTTGCAAAACAATATGGTCATCACTATTGAGCCGGGAATTTATATTCCCGGGTGGGGAGGAGTTAGAATTGAAGATGATATAGTAGTGACTGAAATGGGTTTTGAAAAATTGACTCATTCACCAAATACGTTAATTGTTATTGAGTAATCTGCTGAAAAAACATTGATTAAATAAGATCCACTCTTTTGCAACCTGGCCTAGGGACATCACTCACACTCACATGATGTCCATTAAGTTTTTCATCGGCTTCCTGTTTATCTTCTTTGTCTGGTCTTAACTCTCTACGAGAAGGATGTGGCTCACCATCGTGGTGTAGACGACTAAAAAAAGCAAAATGATCAGAACCAAAATAAGGCAATCGCTTAATTTCTAATAAAGAAAAGTGCGTACTATGAAAAAGGTGATCAAGAGGCCAACGCATAAACCAATAACCCGCATGAAAAGTATTATACATCCCCCGTCCAACCCTAGGATCAAGCAGACCACTAATTTTTCTAAACAATCGCGTATTGGCAGACCAAGCAACATCATTAAGATCACCTGTTACAATGATCGGTACTTTGCTATTAGCCACACTCTTAGCAACTACAATTAATTCTGCATCACGTTCAGCAGACTCTTCATTTTCAGTTGGACTAGGTGGTGCAGGATGTAAAAAATGCGCTCGAACTTTCCTTCCTGAAGGCAATGTAACCAGTGTATGCATAGAAGGAACATCGTCTTCAACGAGAAATTCTATCTTACTTTCTGAGAGCGGTAGTTTGGAATAGACATGCATTCCATACAAGTTATCCAATGGACACTTAATCGTATAACTATATTCATTTTCAAGTTCTGATAATTGTGACTCCCACCATTCATCAGATTCTAGAGTCACTAAAATATCCGGTTTATTTTTTTTCACCAAAGCAATAAATTTTTCACTATTTTTGTTTGTCATTAAAACATTAGCCGTCATAATTCCTATGACATTTTCATCCTTAAAAGACTTTATACTATTCACTTCTACAGGAAATAGTGGCGTAAAAGGTGCAATCCACCAAGCATGAAAGATTAAATAAAAGCTCGTTATCCCAAAGAAAATCCAAGAAGACATGGCAGATACTGACAAGAGTAATATTTCTAATATGAGTAATGTCGCAGCAAAAATAAAAAACTGCATACGAGGAAAGTCGAAACCTCGTATCCACCAAACTTGCATTTTAGACAAGGGTAATAAAGTAAAAATAGAAAGAACACCTGTAAAAAAAACAAATGCATAAAAAACTAACGCATCAAACATTAAAAGGTCTCACTTTTAGTATACCAATGATAAAACTTGCAATACGAATCAACTCTCATTCGAGTTAGAAATTTATTCTGTTGGCCAAGTATTATTTAGAAACTTCAGGCACAAACCGTATAATTTTATTATTTTCCGTTGCAACATAAATATAACCATCACGCATTTGTTGGATATTTCTTACTCGTCCAACTCCCTCAAACAAAATTTCCTGTGATGTAACTCTGCCATCCTTTAGCATGCATAAAACAACATAACCAAATTTTAATGACCCCACTAATAAATGCCCTTTCCATTGTGGATATTTATCACTTGTAACAAACGTCATTCCAGAAGGTGCTATTGATGGAACCCAATACCATATAGGCTGTTCCATTCCTTCTTTTTCTGTTAACTCAGTAAACTTACTGCCACTATAATTCACACCGTAACTAATAACAGGCCAACCAAAGTTTGCGCCTTCCTTAATAATATTAATTTCATCACCACCTTTAGGACCATGTTCATGGATCCAGATATCACCACTGTTTGGATTCATTGCCATTCCTTGGGGATTTCTATGACCGTAAGAAAAAATGGCTGTCTTTGCTTGTTTATTTTTTACGAAAGGATTGTCAGCAGGAATACGACCATCATCATGAAGACGATAAATTTTTCCGCCATCACGAGTAATATCTTGAGGATTAACATCTCTATCTCCACGATCACCAATAGAAAAATATAAGAATCCTTCTTTATCAAAAGCCATACGACTTCCGTAATGTTGAGATTTATCAGAGTTTGGAGAAGCTTGATAAATTGTTTGCTTATCAAGCAAAGCGTTATCTTTCAAACGAGCACGAATAATACTGGTATTATCACCGTCCCCTTCACCAGAAGCACTTGAAAAAGAAAAGTAAATCCAGCCATTTTTCTCATAATCAGGGTGTAATAAAAGATCTAACGCGCCCCCTTGTCCTCGAGCAGAAATTTCAGGTAACCCTTTTACTTCAGTTTTTTGTTTAGAAGTTAAATCAACATGATAAATTTTTCCCTCGCGTTCGCTGACTAAAAAATTACCGTCAGGTAACTGGGTCATTCCCCATGGAATATCAATACCAGTGATCACGGTTTCCATTTTAACAGTTTTAGCCACTACCGAAGACACCAAAATAAGACTGTTCAATAGGCCACTGAACAACAAAACTGAAAAAAGCCAAACCGCTGATGCGGTTAATTTTGCTTTAAAAAACATAGAATCTCCATCTAAAATGAATTACCTTGCCCGCATTTTAGATGGGATAGACAGAAAACTAAAGCTCCGACTTCAAGTATTCTTACAACAAGTGACTTTTTATTTATACATCGCTATTTTGGATACTCACTGTTTGCCCTTCAGTCAAACGCTCAGCTCCCCGAGTGGCAACCTGCTCACCTTGCTTTAAGTCGCCAATGATAGTCACCCAATCCCCACGCCCTTTACCAACCTTAACCTTTAATCGAGAAGCTTTATTTTCCTCATCAATTTTCACCACATAAGTACCATCACGTCTTAAAATTAGCGCATCACGATGCACACTGATTGCTGAGCGGGCTTGGGCAATCGGCAAGCTCACACTAACCAACTGTCCAGCAGTCCAATATTCCTGTCCCTGTTCAGGCACATTGATCCTCATTTCAAAAGTTTGTGAGCGTGGGTCAGCAGTAGGAATGATAGTACTAGCTAATGCATTAAGTTTTAGTTGTTCACCATTATCACTTCGACTATGTATGATGACTTCACTCCCCGGCTGAGTAAATGCCAGATGCTTAATCGGAATAAAAACTCTCACCTCCAAATTTTGTGTATCCAATAAACTTACCAGTACGTCACTCCGACCCACATCAAAGCCTGCCCGCCGATTTCGCTGCGTAATTACGCCAGAAAATGGTGCTAGGATTGTCGCACGCGATAACTCTTCACTAATTTGCTTTAATTGTAGCTCTGCAATTTCTAAATCAGATTGAGCTAAATCAAACTGTGACTGGATTTGTTCTAACTGATATTGAGAAACACTATTTTTATCTCTCAGCTCATTTTGTCTTTTAAGCTCTCTTTCTAAATAACGCAAATTAATCTGTGCTCGTTTAAATTGCGCCTGCTGCTCAGCTTGCCTTAGCTGCAAAGGCAACAACTCTATCTGCGCAACCAAATCACCTTTCTGCAAATAACTTCCAGGCTCAGCAACCCACTCAAGCTTCCCCGTTACTCCGGCAGTTAACTGGATTTGGTTTCGACTATAAATAGTACCTAAAATATCGGTTGTAGGCGTTTCCTGTAACGCTTTCACCAGCTGAACCTGCACCGGACTTGCTGGCGCTTCAGAGAGTTTATTTTCCACAGCACCAACATGCATTACTGAAGAAAACAACAATAAAGAAGATAATTTTAGTATTGATAAACTCGTCATATTGATGACACGAGTAAATGATTTTTTCATGGTGCTTTCAGTTGAATACTTCATATTTTCACTCGCTTATTTAATGATTTAACTGATCAACATTCGTTAAATGAAGATCACTACGTTGAAAAAAAGGTTGTATATTTAATTGCAATAAACTGGGCATAAGTACCAAAGTGAATAAAGCACTAATTCCCATGCCACCAACAATTACTGTCGCTAATCCTCGATAAATTTCAGAACCAACACCCGGAATTAACATTAAAGGCATCATGCCAAATAGACTTGTTAGTGTGCTCATATAGACTGGGCGTGCTCTTATTCGTACAGCTTGTCTAACTGCACTTTCACGACTCATCCCTAACTTTTCAGCTTGCCTTGTTTGATCAACAAGTAAAATTGCATTGTTAACCACTAATCCTAGCAAAATAATAAAACCAATCATGGTTAATAAATCCAAAGACTGAAAAGTTACTAAATTGAGTAAGCTCAAAGCAATGACACCACCACCAATAGCCATCGGCATTACCGATAAAACTAATAAACTATCTTTGGCAGACTTAAACAAAGCCGCCATTAATAAAAATAAAATTAATAGTGCTAACATAAAATTAATTCCCATTTCTTTTATTGCACCTTGCATCCGATTAGCATTCCCATTGAGTTGAATACTCGCCTCCGGCGGTAACACTTGTTGAATTTTGGGTAGGACTTTTTGATTAACCAAATTTAACGCTTCTTCCAATGACATCGTCTCGGGGGGAGAAATAATTAAACTCACTGTTCGCTTACCATCAACCCGACGTAATTGCGTTGGCCCCACCGTGCGCTCAATATCGGCTAACTCACCAATTGTCTGGACCCCAGCTAACGGCGTATAAACTGGCAGACTCGACAATTCGTCAGGATTAGACCACTTCTTGCCGCGCAGAATAACATTCATACGGTCATTACCATCAAAATATTCACTCACAAATAAACCGCCGGTATAAGCTCTAACCGTATTTGCAAGCGATTGGCGATCAAGCCCTGATTGCGCAATACGATGATCTTTAGGGTGCAAGCGTAATTCTGGTTCGGCCAACGCTAAGCCTGGAACAGGTTGAGCGCTGGTATTTGGCATAGCTTCCTGTATAGCTGCAAGTCCGCTACTTGCGCCGTCCATCAGCACTTCAATATCAGGTCCTTGAATATCAACCGTAATAGACCGCCCATTTCCGCCACCATTCACATTAATCATGGAGCCTCGAAACAAAAAAGTTTGAGTATCAGGCAAATCATGTAAAACTTTAGTACGAACTTCAGTCATTAATTCTTCGACTCTGCGCGGATCATCGGCATAAACAAAACCTCCACTAGCGCCCGGACCAAACGCATAAAAATTATAGCTTTTTATTTTAGGTTGCTTTTCACCGGTATAATAAGGTGCAAGCCGAGCACGCACTCGATCGGCTAATTCTTCTTCCAAAAACTGTAAATTACCACCCGGTGGAGTATTCAAACTATAAAAGAAACCATCGATTGGTGCTCTTGGCATAAAATCTGTTCGAGGAATAAGTACAACGGATAAAACGGTTGAACCGCCAATAAGCCCAATCACCCAAAACCAACGCTTTTTATTTGAATTGGTCAACCTCATGACCAACTCAGTCACGCGTTCCCAGTAATTAGCAAAAGGATCAGTAATTTTGCTTGATTGCATCCAAAACTGGCTGATAACAGGCATCACTGTGATAGCCGTTACCAACGATGCAATAACTGCGACCGACAGAGTTAACGCCAAATCAGAAAAGAGTTGCCCCTCGACTCCTTGCATAAATAAGATAGGTAAAAAAATAGCAATACTTGTGGCAGTTGAAGCAAACAGTGCACCGGTTACTTGTAAAGTACCTTTTATCACAGCTTTTTTATCGTCCAAACCGTCACTGCGTAAACGCACAATATTTTCCTGTACAATAATTGCCGCATCTAAAACCAACCCAACGGAGAAAGCCAATCCTGCTAAAGAAATAACATTTAAACTTCGATCAAAAGCACTTAAGGCTAAAAAGGCTACGGTTAAAGAAATAGGTATGGTTGTTGCGATAATCAACGTTGGCTTCAAACCACGTAAAAAAAGCCACAATATTCCAAGCGCTAACAAAACTCCCAAACCTAAATTTGACTTGACTAAATTAAGCGCATTACGAATATGCACAGACGCATCAAAACTTAAATCAATAGCAAGACCTACTTTTTGCAGTTCTCCTTGGTTAAGCTCATCAATGGCACTATTAATTTCATCGAGCACTTCAACGGTGTTACTACCATTAGTTCGCTGAATTGTAATGTAATATCCCGGTGCTCCATTACGTAAAGTAAACCCAAAACGATCTTGCATAGTCTGTTCAACAGTCGCGACATCTTTTAAATAAATAGGTCGACCATCACTATACCCAATAATCATTTCACCCAGATTTTCAACATCATACTGCCCAGCAAAACGCACCGTATAATTGCGTCGTCCAACTTCAGCAAAACCACCAGACACATCGTTAGCCCGGGAAATAGTTGTAGCGATCTGAGACACTTGTAAACCTAAAGCGGCCATTTGATAAGGATCAAAAACAACCCGCAACTCAAGTGGCCGCTGACTATTCAAATTAACTCGACTGACACCTGCTATTCTCGCTAATCGAGGCTCAACAACATCATCTATCAGCTTTTGATACACCGTGATATCTTGAATATCTTCACCTTCTAACGGACGAATTAGCAAGGAAGCAGCATTAGGTGCATTTGGGCCAGTGCCCGCAGCAGCCACAACAGGTTCTGTTGCATCTAGAGGCAATGGTGGTGCCTGATTTAAATTATTAATCACATTTAACATGGCTTGTTGCATATCTGCGCCGACTTCAAAGGTTAATGTGATATTGCCAAAACCTCTCCGCACATTGGTGGAAATATCAATAACACCTGGAGTATTTTTAACTACATTCTCAATCGGCTCAATAATGACAGACTCCAACTCTTCGGGTGCCGCTGCTCGCCAACCAGTACCTATATTAATTTGTGGTTGTTGAATTTCCGGGGTTAACTGAATCGGTAGTTTAAATAAACTCAAGATACCAAAAACCAATATGAGAATAGTTATGACCGCAACAGACGCTGGATTTTTGATAGATGCACGAGTTAAATTCATAAGACAAATCGATCCACGAAGAAGAATATCTCATAAGTGTGAACTAATTTTTTTAATACCGCCTAGTGAATGATGTTTCTGAAATAGCTAATTCGTAACAAAATTAGTCATAAGAATTGAATGATTATTTAAACAAACTAACTTAGATCAAATAAGCTTTAAAAAGCTTCTGATAGCCTTATTTCGTTTGACTATCTTGCTCTTTTGGTATGGCGGGCATATCAAACTCGTGGGATGATTTACGTTTAATAACGACTCGATTTCGCCCTTGTTCTTTAGCAAAATACAACGCGCTATCTCCTCGTTTTATTAGCTCCTGTAGATCGTCATTTTCAAACATAGCAATTCCGATACTCACCGTTAAATGACCAACGCCTCCAATTTCGGTCAACTCCAATTTACTCCGGATACGCTCGCAAATTTCAAACGCTATAGCAGATTCAGCATCATCTAAAATAATAATAAATTCCTCACCTCCCCAACGACAGAGCATATCAGTAGGACGTAAATTTTCTTCAATCATTTTACACAGCGCAATAATAACGCGATCACCAGCATCGTGCCCAAAACAATCATTGACTCGCTTAAAGAAGTCAATATCCAACATCGCAATGCTAAACACATTGAGTGATTCTTTATCACGATTACATAAGCGTACTAGTTGTGCTTCTCCTGCACGACGATTCCATACTCCAGTTAATACATCAACTTTACTTTGTTGTTCAAACAACTCAGCACGCTTATTAGAATAGGTAAAACGGCGAATGAAATAAATCAAAAAAACAACTGCAATAATCGCAATAAAAATTGAAAAATTGCGAAATAAAACCTGTCGCTCGGTGGCAAGCGTGGCAATTTGCTTTTCCTTTTCTAACACCAGTCGCTTATTCTGTTCTTTCAATTGCGTTGTATAGCGATCCAGACGCGACAGGTTGGCTGCTATACGAGACTCTCCCATCTGCTCGCTCACTTGCGCTGCTTTTTCATGACTTTCATAAGCTTCCTTATAATTCTCAAGTTTTGCAGAAACATCAGCAAGCAATAAATACCCTCCCCGAAGCTGTTTAAGCAAAGAAAACTGTTGCGCAATTTTAATTGACTCCTTTAAGTTTTCTCTAGCTTGCTCGAACGAGTTTATCTTAATTAACAACAATGCCCGCTCTTGTAGAATTTCGCTCACATGATGTGGTAAATGATTATTTTGCGCACTGGTTATAGCTTGTTCAAAATAGTTAAACGCCTGTTCGAAACGCCCTTGAGCAGTAGCTACCTTGCCTAGGTTTTTATAGATCACCGGATAATTTGATTTAAGTCCCATTTCCTTAGACAAAGATAAAGACTCCAATAAGTCGCTTTTGGCCTGTTCGTTTTTTCCTGTCAATATGTGCATAAAAGCACGATTTTGCAGCACTATGGCCATATTGGTTTGATCGTTTCTCTCACGGTGAGAGTCGAGAGATTCCTGAAAGTAAGGCTTGGCCAAATCAAACTCGCCAATTTCCACATAAATCAATGCCAAGGCACCTTTAATGCGGGCAATATCTTGAGCGCTATCAGTATTTTCAAAGCTCGCTAAGGCAAATAAAAGCGAATCTAATGCAAGTGCATGTTGTCCCGTATACGCATACGCCGCGCCACGATTGTAATAGGCTTTACCAAACAGCAGATCATCTTCCAAGACATAGGCCTTCTTCAACAAAATATCTGTCAGCGTTATAGCTAAATCAACATTAGTGGTGGTGGCCGCAGCATAACTAGCCTTAACTAGAAGTGCAGGTTTCAGACGAGAATAAGCCTGTTTATCCACCTGATTTAATGCATCAATAACGCGAGAGGGCTCGGTACGATAAAAACTATCAATCGTCTCCTCAAGAGACTCTGCATGAACACTTTCGGTATATAAACCTAATGAAATAAAAAAATAAAAAACACAATGCCACATTGTCCACAAAGGCATTTGGTACTGATTTATAGCACGAGTTTTACTCACTCACTACCTCAAAAAATACTTACGGTATTGCAAAAATAATTAGTTTTATCAGACAAGTTAACCCTTTGATAATAGCAACATATTCCATATAGAGCGAATTAGCAGCCGTAAACATTGAGATAAATATTCAGCAAAAAAATATAAAAACTTTATGCTATATAAATAATTTTTTTTATAACAAAAATAGTAAATAACAAACGCATTTCTTTATAGTCCTTGAATCACTCACTTGTCTTCAGTGAATAATTTCAAGTTCTGATAATGAAAGCGACCTTGGCGATTGATGCTTTGTTTGATTAAAGGAATGGGAAAACGAAAAAAGGGGGCATCGTAGACTAGTGTATGAAATTCACCATTTTCACCACAAGGATCGATACCTTTCATTAAACCATCGACGAAATTTTTGGTATATTCCTGAGCAACATATCGCCCATCAAACTGCTGGGTATCTACACAACAGACAAATGCTTTGATCCCACAATCAATAATTTCATAAGCTAATTTTTTTGGTTTATTATCCATCAGAGGAAAAACGCATTGCCATCCGGCGAGCTCAATATAGCTTTGCCGATATTCAGCAATTCCATTACAAAACATATCGCCAAAGGCCACAGCTTGGAACGCAATGTCAGACTCATTTAATGCATTGACTACTAGTGCTTTATATAGTTTATTATCCGGAAAAATTTCTGGAAGCTGTAAACTGATTAATGGCAAACCGATAGCTTCTGCCTGCGCTTGCAAAACAGACAAAGGCGTTGTTTGAAATGGAATATAGTCTTCATAATAGGTCGTAAAGAGCGCAACGACTTCATGAGTCTGACTATGTAATAAACGATTGAGTGTTAAAGCAGAGTCTTTACCGGAGGACCAACTCACAATTGTTGGGCACTTTTTCTGTGTCGAAATATTCTGTAATCGCTGCACTTTTTTTAACCTTAAATTTTTAATGTGAAAATTCAACATGATTAACAGGGCTATTTTCGAGAATTAGTTCTAAGTTATTGAACTTAAAGGCATGAATTATTAGACAATGTGAACTGCGCCCGACGCATGCTGATGGATTTTTATACAATAAACAGTTACTCTTAATAATAATTATTTGAGCTATTATAAATAGCCAAGCGTTCAACAATAATAACATTTAGTTTGCCGGGAGAGCATATGAGTTACAGCGCATTAATCGTAGACGATTCGCGTCTTGCCTGTAAAGTAATGGCCAACATGCTAGACACTTTTAGCATACAGAGCGTTGCCGTACATTCAGCTGAACAAGCCTTAGATTTTTTAAAATATAATAAAACCGACATTATTTTTCTGGATCACAATATGCCAGGAATGGATGGTCTGGAAACCATTAAAGTTATCAAGAGTAATCCGTTAACAGCCACGGTTCCGGTCATGATGTACACAGCTAAATCAGGTGAGGTCTACGTTAGTCAGGCCAGAGCTTTGGGGGCTGTTGATGTTTTACCTAAGGGCATGGAAAAAGACTTCCTGCGTGATGCATTAGAAAAGCTGGGCTTAGTCAACTCAGGCAACAGCAGTAAACCAGCCAGTACTAATCAGACAAAAGTGGTCGCAGAAACAGAAAAAGCGATCGAAGTACCCAGAGAAGATACTGAAAAGCAAAGCGTTCAATCACTTTGGCAGAACTTCTGGCAAAGTCGTGCCGAGCCTTTCCTATCTCATCAACGTTCATTACAAAGTGAAGAACTGACTCAGTCAACCCAAAAGCAGACTCGCTTTTTAGTCAGAGAAATTCACCAGACATTAGAAAATTTTGAGCATGCATTAGCTGCAAGAATGGAATCACATGATGACTTTGAACAGGCACAACAAGAATTAACTTTACGCAAGCAACGTCAATGGTTGGTTGCTAGCGGAGTCTGTTTTGCAGCATTTTTTATGGTGCTTCTTGGCTTTATTTTTGTATTACACGATACAAATAAAGAGCTACTCATTACGCAGCAAGCACTTAACGAGCGTCAAACCACATTAGTTGAAAACCTAACCAATATAG
Source organism: Gammaproteobacteria bacterium (assembly GCA_030432465.1). Taxonomy (GTDB): domain Bacteria; phylum Pseudomonadota; class Gammaproteobacteria; order Enterobacterales; family Kangiellaceae; genus Aliikangiella. Next base: position 2,978 of record JAUIHB010000041.1, on the reverse strand, counting down.
AACAAAAGATCGCCTCGTTAGAACCAGCACAAGCGAGAATGCTCGAACCAGCAACACAAAATATTATCACCTTAAGTAATACAAAAGGCGATACCGTCGGCGAACTATTACCCGCGGACAACAACCAATCGATTTATCAGGGCTCAACCAATAATGGTTATTATTTTGAATTAGATCGTGTGGGCGAAATAGGTTACCCGCTACCAGAGCGTTATTATCTGACTCAAAACTGTCAAGGTGATGAATTCGTTAATGCAAAGCCTGCAACCATGTTTAAAAATGATAATGCCGAAATATTTTTTGTGCATAAACAAGCACAACCAATTGATGTCAACATTGGTTCTGTTTTGGATGAATCAGGAGAGTGTACTCCACTACCAGATAAACTCATGAGTCTCTATCAATTGCAATACAACGATTCTTTAGAGACTGGAATTGACAATAACTCTGAGCTTCATTTGTCATCCCACTAGGTTTATCGTTTCTATCGGGTAATTAAAGTTTTTATCAGATAGCGAAACATGTCATCGTAAAAAAGCCCCGAAGGCGTTAACTTTCGGGGCTTTTTATGACCTTGTGATAATTGAGTTATTGAAAAGAGCTAATAAACTTTAAAACAATCCGCTTAATTTACAACCAACTTAATTCGACCAGTTCCTGTATAAGTTTCATTATAACAAGTAGTCGTTGCGGTAAATGGAATGTAGTAAGTTCCGCTACTGGCACTCAAACTAAAACCTGCATTAGCCGAGCTACCATCATTAATTTTACTAATCGTCGCCGAGGTACTTCCGCTGACACCACTGACTGTACCGCGTGTCACATTCACACTACAAGTGTCTACATCACCATTATTCTTAACATTTAAATTAACTGGAATGATAGTAAAAGAAGAACCAGTAAAATTTTGAGTTGGGATCTGAAGGGCTGGAGGATTAGCGGCACTAAAAGCTTCTTCTGTCGCTAAGGCAAAATATTCACTCGAGGCACCATCAAAACTTGAGCTCCAAGCATAAACTTTGATCACTGCATCCAACGTAGCATCAGCGGCAACCTGATGAACATTATCATTACCATCAAAGTCTGAATCTTTTAATACATTAGAACCTTCTTCATAAAGTCGCAAATTTAAATCACTCAAATTATAAGCACTGCCTAAAGGTCCAGCAGCAAAATTTGCTCGACGCTGCCATACTAACGTCGCTTTTTCATTGTTATACATTCTCCCTTTAAATAATTTGTAATCATCTGCAGTCGCATTGTTATTTCGGGGGATCACTGAACTATAAAAATAATCAGCACGGTTAAAATGTGCTTCCCACATATCAATATAACCCCACCCATAACTTTTATCCCAATGCACACCATACACCCGAGCATCATCACCTGTTCCGGAAGTATTATTACTGGTCCACCCATCTGCCGTGTTTAAAAGCACAGCTTTTTGTGCCATAGGAATATGATTACCAGCATCTTCCATTAACACAATCGCACCTGCAACATGTGGCGCCGCCATACTGGTGCCACCTTTAGAAATAAAATCCGCTTCAGTAGCCCAGTCACTATTGGTTGACATGATGCTACTACCTGGCGCGGCAATATCTGGCTTTTTACGATTACTTAATGTAGGTCCGACACTGGAACTTGAACTCCGGACATCATCACTGCGTGAAGTTGTATTTCTGTCATTCATATTAGCCACAGCCATTAAGTTATACGCTGGCGCTGGATGAGTAATTGTCGGATCGGTGTCATTCCATCCCGAATTTCCGGTAGACTTGGTTACCATGACATTATAGTTTTGTACAAATGCATCATAAAAAGCATCGCTGTTACTATAGTCTGTATCATCTGCCACACCATAACCTAAGCTATGGTTAACTACCTCAGGTCCTTGACAGCTTCCAGTAATCATCCATTGCATATTTGCCATCGTGGTTGATTGTCCACCTGAGTTTGCCCATATCACCTGATCAACACCAAAAGCGGTTCCTTTATAAGTTGCGTTATTACTGGCCACAATTCCAGTAACATGAGTACCATGATCACCCGTAATGGAGGAGCCTGGTTTTGAGCAGAAGCCTACTGAACCGGAAGTAAATGCAGGATGATTTTCACGCACCCCCGTATCGACCACGCCAAAATCGTAAGGATAACCATCAAAACTACCATGCCAGGTATTATAACTCGCCGATGGCATACTGACATTAAGCTCCAAGTCAACAGGACGATCAAGCTCAACGGCTCTCACCTGAGGAAGATTACCAACCTGTGCTAACATATCACTGGGAATCGTTGCCCCAATTGCGTTACTTAGCTCGATGGTGTTATTAATTTTACCACCGCTTGATTGGAGCATATTACGCATATCATTAAAAACACCAGATGCAGCCTGTTTAACTGACAACGCTTTTTGTCTTCGCATATTATCGCGCACTTCATCTAGCTGCTCTTTGATTTGACGAGTCAGTTTGACATCACTGACTGACATTTTTGCAGCATCTGATCGCATAAAAGCTTGTTCCTGCTCTTCTGTTAAAGAATCAGTAGGACGATAACGGCTTTCTATCATTCTTAATTTATCCGCCAAGTCCTGAATAACAGGCTGATACTGATCCTCAATCTGGCTTAATGCTTGAAAATTATTTTTCGCATCCAAAAAGATAATGACATCTAACGTCTTTTGTTGTTTTGCTTTTTCTTGAACAGCTAAGCTCACTTTACCTTGTGTACCTTTGCTGGTTAAACCGCTGGTCTCTGATTGAGCAGTTTCATTTAACCAATAAAGCTGACCATCTTCCCCTTTGTGATAACTATTTTTACTATTACTGACCTTGGCATTCACGAATGGACTTAAAACACTGGCAATACATAAAGTTAGTGTGGCAATTTTAAATGATTTATTCATATTCATCGCTCCTTTGAATCATTTTTTAGAAGGTGTATAAAGCTCTGATAAGAGCTTTAAAGCAACTAAC
>JAUIHB010000369.1 GCA_030432465.1 Gammaproteobacteria bacterium | reverse complement strand
AGAGTGCTTCTTTGTTGAAGCTACAATTGGAGCAACTGCTTGCTTGGCATTTTCAATTAAGCCATCACTTAAGTCTTTAGGCGCTTTTGCTGTTGGTGGTTGATTCCGCATAACCAATACAATACTTATCGCACTGTCGGTTTCGCCAAGGTTATCGACCACTGTTAAAGTAAATGTGAGTAACGTTTCGCTACTCACATCAGGAGCAATAAATGAGGCTTGGGCTGAATTGTTGTTAGAAATACTAACTGTTGGCGTGCCACTGGTTTGAATCCAAGTGTAAGCAACAATGCTTCCATCAGAATCATTACTTGCACTACCATCAAGAGATACCGTAGCACCTGCTGTTGTTGAAAAGTCTGAAGGTACAACAGCATTAGGAGGTTGATTAACCGAAGGTTCCTCGGAATCGCCTCCACCACCACACCCTAACAGTCCAAGTAACAATAGGACGGGTAATGAATTGACTAGCTTTTTCATGTAAAACCTCATTTTAGAGTGCCTCTGCAAAGAACAACTCACGATAAACCGCTGACTTTATTAACCAGCATTGAAAAAATGACTCCAATGGATCCCAGTAGCTCTATCAAAGAACAATTTAACTAAAACGTCCAACTATGGAACAAAAGTTATTCATCAGTATTGATGTATACGTTACTTTTCGCCAGCTAATGCACCAGAATTGTGACTATTTACTGATGTCACTAGCTGACTCAAGGTGACTAGTTCAATATTTTCGACTAATTTAGGTAATTCTTGTTCAAAAAATTTAACAGTTTGGGGATAGGGATGACAAATAATCACAACATGTCCGCGCTGTTCCGCAATTTTCAGCGCCTTTTTAAAACGTTTAAGAATAATACCATCTAATTGAGAGATATTGGCAGGTGTATGATGATCAAGAAAAATATCGCGACTAATATTTTTTAACCCGACCTGATTTGCTACGATCTGAGCCACCGAAGATTCACTGGTTTTTGAGTCCAGAAAAAACCACCCACGCTTTTTAGCACTTTCCATTACCCAACGCATTTTTTGCGGATCTTCAGTTAGCAAACTCCCCATATGATTATTAAAACCTCGCAAATAGGGAATAGATGCGGCACTGCTAGTCATGGTCGCTTCAATCTTTTGTTGATCCATATTAGCGCGTAGAGCTCCAGGTCCCAGCAAATCGGGGCGACTAAAAGCTTCCATAGGCAAATGCATGATAACTTGGTGGCCATTATCAGCTGCCCACTGAGCAATTTTAGTTGCATGAGGTGTATGTGGCAGGATAGCTGCTGTCACTTTAATAGGAAGGTTGAGTAGTTGCTTTGCTACAATTGAATTATCACCTAAGTCATCGACCACAATAGAAACCTTAGGCTTATCATTAAAAATCGACTGAATACGCGCTTGTTGTTGCCAAACATCCGATAAACTCAAAGCATCAGCCACGTTCGCTGGTTGTGCAACAGCGACCGAACAAGGATCAGAAGGACTTAACTCAAACGTATTAATGTCACTAGCATTAACAATCAATGAAGCCAGTACAGCAAACAACCCGATGCTTAATTTCAAATAAACAACTCATATTTTATTAATTTGATTTAAGCAGATTATAAGCCTGTAGTAGCTGAGGGTCATCAAGCAAACTCACATTAAAGTTATTTTTGTTAACTGGTTTTTCAAATTTAACGTCAGGAGTCACTCCAACTCCCTGAATTTTCCGGCCTGACGGAGAGAAATATTCTGCCGTAGTAAATTTCATACCTGAAGTTTCATTTAAGGCAATAACGGTTTGAATAGAGCCTTTGCCATAAGATTGTTCACCTAAAATTAATGCCTGCTTATGATCCTGCAACGCCGCAGCCATAATTTCACTCGCGGATGCTGAGCCACCATTAACGACAACCACAACTTCTAATGTTTTCAATGGTGCTTTTTTGCTCGCAAAATAGGTTTGATTAGCATCATCAGTTCGTCCAGCCGACACTAACAACTTACCTTTACCGACAAATAAATCAGATAGCTCAATCGCAGTATTTAAAGAACCACCGGGATTGTCTCGCAGATCGATTATAAGACTTTCCAGTGGCTCATGATCAATTAATCGGTTAATGGCTTTTTTAAACTCAAGTGTTGAATTCATTGTAAACTGTGAAATAGCAATATAGCCTGTTCTTTCAGGTAAAGATTGGCTCACCACGCTCTCAACCAATACAATTTCACGGCGTAATTTAAAATCTTTGGGCTGTGGAAAATCAACGGCAGCTACCGTCAACTTAACTTCTGTATCAACATCACCGCGCAACATATCTAACGCTTTTTCAGGCGGTAATAATTTAACTTCATGTTCTTCAATATGAGTCACCAGCATGCCTGATTTAATACCAGCACGATCAGCTGGGCTATTTCGAATAACTTCAACAACTTCAATACCAAACTGGTGATTATTAAAACTAAGGCCAATACCGGCATACTCGCCTAAATTATCATTGTTAAATTGCTCAAATTCTTTAGGTGGTAAAAAGCGAGAGTGGGAATCCAAACTATCCACCATACCTTTAATGGCAGCTTGTAATAACTCAGAGTCATCTTTTTCATTAACGTAATTCTTTTTTATTTGATAATAAGCTTCTGCTAATGCTTTTAATTCTTCTTGAGGAATATTTTCAAATGAAGGCGTTTCTGTAAAGGAGGTTTCGGCATATGAAACATGGCTGATTGTTAAGAAAAAAACACTCAAAAGCAACGAACGGACTGAAAACTGAATTTTTTTAACCATCAATGACTACTCACAACCAAAGAACTACTGAATAAATATAACCAAGCAATCACTTTTCGGCAATGTAATTTGTTAACATGTTTCCTGATTAATAAATCACACAATGATCGATGCAAAAAACGAATTGATTGATGAAAAATCGCTACTTATTATTAATAACTCATATAAATCAGCTGACTCATATAAATCGCTAATACTTATAACATCGGTTGAAAATAAAAAAACTTAACTGTTTTTTGAACATATTTTAAACGTAAGACTCATAGGCTTACCGGAGAGGTATTCATTAATGTTAGCAAAATCAACTCATCAGGGATCTGCCTTTTCATGCTAAAAAAGCTTATTTTATGGGTAGGTTATGCAACCAGCTTGCTACTTATCATTTATATTACCTTTCCTTGGTGGGCAACCTATGTGGTCGAAAAAAATATACCTCCTACATGGAAAATCAATCAGCTAACCATCGATTATCCCAGCTTTAAAAGTCTGTCAGCGACAAATTTGGAAATAA
>JAUIHB010000040.1 GCA_030432465.1 Gammaproteobacteria bacterium | reverse complement strand
CGTCAATTTGATTTTTGGATTGGCAACTGGCAGGTTTCGGATGCCCAAGGAAAAGTTGTTGGTACGAATAATGTATTTCCTATTATGAATGGATGCGCACTATCAGAAAACTGGAATTCAACAAGTAATAACCCTGGTGTAAGTTATAACTTCTATGATCAGGCTAATAAACACTGGCATCAAACTTGGGTCGATGCGCATGGCGGAGTACTTTATCTTGATGGAAAGTTAATTAACGGAGCAATGGTACTTAAGGGAGAAAGACCAAACAAAGACAATGGCATAAGCTTACATAAGATCTCTTGGTCACCACAAGATGATGGTCGAATAAAGCAACACTGGGAAGTGTCTACAGATAAAGGAAAAAGCTGGAAAGACATATTTGTTGGTTTTTATGAAAAAATAAAAGAATAACTTTATTACTCCTTTCGTCTATTTGACAAGTGGTGTAGGCTTATCCTTTAAAAACCTTTAAATGAGTTAGCCATTGAAACAAGTTGGAATTTTTGTTGATGTACAAAATATTTACTACACCACTAGAGAAGCCTTTGGTAAACAGTTTAATTATCGTGAATTTTGGCGAAGAATAGAACAAAATAATCATATTGCTCTGGCAAATGCTTATGCAATTCAGCGTTCAGATGATCAACAGCATAAATTTCAAAGTGCCCTAAAGCACATTGGCTTTAATGTAAAACTCAAACCTTTTATTCAACGGCGAGATGGTAGTGCAAAAGGAGACTGGGATGTTGGGATCACTATTGATATTCTTGACGCGGCCGAACAGCTCGATGGTATAGTGCTACTTTCTGGTGATGGTGACTTTGACTTATTGCTCCAAGCTATTAGAAACAAACATAAAATTTCTGCTGATGTCTATGGCGTTCCAACCTTAACAGCAAACTCTCTCATTGAAAGTGCCAGTCACTTTTATCCCATTGACAAAAGTTTATTACAAGGCTAAAGCGAAAAGTAACTACGATCTTCAAGCTCCTCTTCTAATTGTTTTAAAGCAATTAAAGCACCATTAGAAATACTGATCGTTTGCTTAATTTTGGCACTTTTGGGTAAACTTATCTGACTTTCTCTAGGGTTAATTCTTACCAGAGTTCCTTGTTGTGACTCGGAAAAATATCTAACCGTAGGTACAGAAAGTCCGGCACCACATTCAATAATGACTGGGGATTGCATCATACTTAAATATTTTTCCATATTTAAGTATTGCTTATCCGTTCTATGCGATAACCAGTTAAAATCACCGAACATGAGAATGTTAGGTCTTGATACTTTTCCACAAAAAGAACACTCTGGAAGTTTACTAATAGCGAGGCAATTAATATCATCGGTAACAACGACCAACTCGTCTGCAGAAACAATATTTTGATTACAAGGAACACTACATTGCGTATGATTTATACTGCCATGACACTCGACTATCCGCTCACTTTCGAACCCTGCCACTTGAAAATGCCCATCGACATTGCTCGTGAAAATTTGATATTTATTTTTTAATTTTTCTCCAATACGTTTTAAAATTTGAAAACCATCATGAGGTTTTGTTTGTCGATATAAATTTAGTCGGTGTCCATAAAATCCCCAGGCTCTTTCAGGGAAAGAAGAGAAAGCCAAGGGATTTGCCATTTGAGTAAAGTCTAATTTCGATTTTGCTAAGGCGGGATAAGCATTCCAGAAACCGTCATTGCCACGAAAATCAGGTAATCCAGAATCAACGCCAAACCCAGCACCAGCAGTAATAATTAAACCATCGGCCTGCATTAATACATTTGCGACCAAAGTTATTTTTGATGCTAGCTCACTTTCTTTCACGAGTTACCTATCATTTAGCTAGAGATGCAAAAAGCTTGGTTAGCACATAAATAATAAAGATCCAAAAAAACCAACTAACGGAAAAACCAGAACTTGACTCTTTACTTTCAACATTATCAGTTGACACATTAGCATTACCATAGGCTCTTGACATAACAATATCAACGGACTCATGCCCAAAGTACTGAGTAAGAGATATTTCATCTTCACGCCAATCAAAAAATTCAGATGCCCCATAAACAATATTTTTATCAAATAAATCCTTTGTTTTTGACTGAAGCTCTTCCTCTAAAACACAACTAAAAAAGTCAAAGACTTGATACCTTAACCTTTGTTTAATTTCAATATCATCAAGCATTGGCTCGGTAAATAAATCATTCCATAACTCAATATCATTTTTTGTGTCAGAATTTCTATATAAGGAATTCATTCGAGCAAGAAAGTAATCAATAAAACTATCGGTATCAGAAGCAGAAATTTCAGCAACTTTATTTTCATCCAAATCTAGCTTTTCATTGGAGTTAAAACTTTCATCAAGGTTTTCAATTAACTCTATCTTTTCAATGTCACCTGAAGGTTTAGTTAGTTCAATTTTTTCAGCCTGAGGTATACTATCTATTAATTGTTTTGATTCAGAATTAACGATTACTTTATTAGGTTCTACAACATCATGCTCAACTTCATCATATACGCTTTCGTCAAGCTCTAAATAATCAGCAATATTTAAAGCTGACTGATAAGCTTCCGATAACTCTTGAAATGCAACCGGATCATCTTCTGGATGAGTAACCTTTAACTTTTTTGCATAAGCTCGTTTGATCGCTTTTTTGTCATTGGTAGGCTCAATAACCAGCACTTCCCAACAGTTCATTAGAAAACATCCTCTTCCAATGATTGAAGTGTTTCATCAAACTCCTTGGAATATTTCTCTATCGATTTTAAGTCTTGAGTTTCTAAAATAGATTCATATTGAGCAACAATAGAAGCGATAAAATCTCTTTTATCACCTAACGATTCTTCATAAAGCCTTTCAGCCTTTGCTAACCTGAGTCTATTTTCTGCTTGTTCTCTTGGATGAATTTTAATTTGCTCCAGTTTTTTCATACTCGCTGCAATTTGTTCATCGGTTAACTGGCAATCTTCACTTTTAATGATGCTAGTGCGAACTTCTTCAGTCGAATTAACCTTAATCGAAACTTCTAAAATACCATTAATATCGTAAGTGAATCTTACATCAACAGATTCGTCCCCTGCTTTGCCTTTTGGTACGTTAATTTCAACTTCGCCTAATTTAATATTATTTTTTACTAAACGACTTTCACCTTGATAAATAGAACAGTTAATCTTTTTCTGGTTATCTGCAACCGTATTCAATGTTTGAACACGGCTCACAGGAATCATGCTGTTACGTTCAATAATAGGCAAAAAATAACCTGCTTGATACTGATTATTTTTTAACTCTTGCACAACATCTACCCCCAGGGTGTAGGGACAAATATCAGTCAGTACAATATCTTTCAAAGCCTGATCGCGTGATTTTAATGCAGCTTGTATTGCCGTTCCTAACGCAACCACATGATCCGGATCAATTGTACAGGCTGGTAAACGACGGAAAAGACGGCCAATCAAATTTCTGACAATTGGCATACGAGTCGCCCCACCTACCAATAGCACATCATCCAACTCGCTAAGCTTCACTTTACTATCTCTAATAGCCCTTTCAATGGGAGATTTCAGACGCTCCAGAGTATCTTTTAAAATATGATCCAGATCACTCCGTGTAATCAGTTGCTCAAAGGTTGATTTTCCAGAGTGAAATTTAATAACCGTCTGCTCATTGGTGCTCAGCTCATGCTTAGCCACCTGACAGCGCTTTGAAAGTAAATTAAGTGCTTCTGGAGTTAAGCTTTTTAAATTAAGCTGATTTTTTTCTAAAAACCATTCAGTGATCTTTTGAGTAAAGTCTTCTCCCCCTAAATAATTATCGCCAGCCGATGCATGTACCTCCATCACGCCATCGAATAGTTCTAGAACTGATACATCAAAAGTTCCGCCACCTAAATCGACCACTAAAAACTGACTTTCTTCTTCTCTATCATGCACGCCGTAAGCCACCGCTGCTGCTGTCGGCTCATTAATCAAACGTTCAACTTTAAGTCCAGCTAACTCTCCAGCAACTTTGGTCGCTTTTCTCTGAGAATCACTGAAATCTTCAGGCGTAAACTTTTTACCTGCAAGCTTATATTGAGCACTAGTCCCCATTTTTCGCTTGAATTCAGCGACACTCAGCTCTGGATGAGAAATCATACGTTGTTTGGCAGATTCACCAATTAAAACTTGCCCATCCTTGTCAAAGCTAATCACCGAGGGGGTAATCAATTCACCTATTGCGTTGGGAATCAACTGCGGCTTTTCTCCATCCCAATAAGCGACTAAGCTATTAGTCGTCCCTAAATCTATTCCTACAATACTCATTAAAAATCCCTAACTCCAGTTAACTTATATTAATCGTACTAACGATACAGCTTTACAATATCACTCTAAAAATATCGTGTTTTATTCCCTCACCAGATGACCATTGTTTAGGAATAATAACAGGACTTATAGCATAATTTACTCTCTAGAGGCTAACTCCTCAGCAAATCCAAACTGTGACATGTCAGTCATTTGCATTGGATAAAGAATACCATCCAAATGGTCACATTCATGTTGAACAACAATTGCATGGAAGCCTGTAGCTTCTCGTTCAATTAATTGGCCATTAATATCATAGCCTCGATATTTGATATGTGCAGGTCTTTCAACTAATCCCCGCATGTCAGGGATACTTAAACAACCTTCCCAAAATGCCTGTGTTTCTTCGCTCAACACTTCAATCTCAGGATTAATCAACACCGTTTGTGGTACTGGTTGGATATTTGGATAGCGTACATTTTTTTCTACCCCAAAAATAACGACCCGTTGCATCACCCCAATCTGAGGTGCAGCTAATCCAGCACCGTGATTAGCCAGCATTGTTTCCAACATGTCATCAACCAATTCCTGTAGAGAATTGGTTGCAAACTGGCTTACAGGCTCACTCACTTGCTGTAACCGAGGATCACCCATACGTAAAATTTGGCGAACAGCCATTAGTCAATCTCCCCAGATAAAATGATTTAACCAATATTTCGAATAATATTCTGATTGATATTCCATATCTGACACTTTACTCTGTTTAATAATTTAACAATACATCAAGCTCAGTTATGTCTCTTACTCGAAAAATACTTTTGATTATACTTGTAACGCTTGTTTTAGTCTATATTTTAGCCCGATTAATTGCACCTCAACTAATCGATAAACAATATAATACCTTAGTCCATGCAGCTCCTTATCAAGTATCAAACGAGGCACAACAGCTTTATGACTCATTAGAGTTCGTCGCAGACCTTCATAGCGATGTTTTATTGTGGGATAGAGATATCCTTAAACTAAATAATTATGGGCACGAAGATATTCCCAGAATGTTAGAGGCAAACTTAGCTCTGCAGGCATTCACCATTGTTAACAAGGTTCCTTCAGGACTGAATTTCAAACGCAACTCAGCCAGTTCCGATCAGCTAACATTACCATTTATTCTTCAGGGTAGACCAATTTCAAGTTGGTTTGATTTAACAGAAAGAGTACTGGATCAATCCCAGAATTTACATCAATTCAGCCAAAAGTCGGGTGGAAAATTCACCGTTATAACGAGCAAAATGTCATTGAAGTCTTATCTGGCTAAACGCAAAACTAATAAACAGTTAACCGCCGGTTTCCTTGGTATAGAGGGAGCTCAAGCATTACAAGGCTCTTTGGAGAATATTGATATTGTTTATAAAGCTGGGGTTCGCATGATAGGTCTAACTCACTTTTTTGATAACGAATTAGGTGGCTCAGCTCACGGAGTCGCCCAACAAGGGCTCACTAGCTTTGGACGCAAAGCAGTTAAAGCAATGGAGAAGAAAAATATTTTAATCGATCTCTCTCATGCCTCTCCTCAAATGGTCGATGATGTTTTAGACATTGCTCAAAACCCCGTCATTGTTTCACATACCGGAGTTAAAGGCACTTGTAATAATGTTAGGAACCTCTCCGACAACCACCTCAAACGCATAGCTGACAATGGCGGTTTAGTTGGGATCGCTATGTTTAAACAAACCGTGTGTGGGACAGAACCAAGAGACATCGCAAAAGCGATTATTTATACCCGCAATTTAGTCGGGGTTGAACATGTCGCATTAGGTTCTGATTTTGATGGCGCAGTAAAATCAATAATCGAAGTTAGGGGCTTACCAACAATAGTTGAAGCACTACTCGCTCAAGGGATGCCTGAACAAGAAATCAGGCAGGTAATGGGTGATAACGTTAGAAACTTTTTGTTAACAAACTTGCCTAACTAAACAAGGCAAAATCTGGTAAAGTGACCCGTAGTTCCAAGCTTAACCTTTTTGTTTAACCAGTATTGTAGTCAATTGGTCGTATGTTAGTAAAAATTCTCTCTTTTTTAATGGTTTTCACATCTGGCTTAATTGCTGGATATGCTTATTTTTCCCCTTCTGGTTCGACAACATCAGTAATAGTTACACCACACGAAATGAATAGTGACAATTCCAATACCTCTCAAAATAGTGAAAAAGCAGACTCATCGAGAGCACAGATAGACGAATTAAATCAAATTATTACCGCTCAATCAGAACGAATACTTACACTACAAGCAGAGTTAAGCTCGTTAGCAACAGAAGTCCCTGTCGTAACAGCCCCACCAACTGAAGTATCAAAAACAATGGTAAAAAAAGAAGAAGAAATCGAGCCTCTTGTTACCATAACAACAGATGATTTTAATCGAAAAATAAAAGATCAATTTTTAAGCCGCTTTAAAGGTTATGCAATTCAAATGGAGGGTGAACAACTCGCAGAATTACAAAAAAACTTTGATCGGCAACAAGAAAAAAACAGTTGGAGCGCAGAGTATGAAAATCACATCAGCGACTACTTAAGTCGTCAGGATCCCAATGGTATTCATTTTATTGAAGAGCTAAACTGTAATAAAAATATGTGCCGTTTAAAAGTTCAATCAACTGAAGGGCAACAGTGGAAAAAGCTTTACGCGTCAATGACTAAACAAGACTGGTATAGCTCGATGACCCTCGTTGAAAAAAATGAAAATCCTAATAAGCACATATACTATATTCGTAAACATTACGATTATTAGTCTATAAAACCAATAATCCCCCTTTAAATAATCCATCGATAGAAGTATAAAACATGTTAAATTTTATAATGCAGGGTAGATATAGCGAAGCTATTTTGTTATTACTAGCAATTGTTATTTCGCTTGCTTTTCATGAATTTGGACACGCTTGGACAGCTAAAAAATTTGGCGACAATACAGCAGAAAGAGCTGGTCGATTAACATTAAACCCTACTGCTCACATAGAGCCAATGGGGTTATTGATGGTAGCAATTGTTGGTTTTGGTTACGCAAAACCAGTCCCGACAGATCCTAGAAACTTTAATTCGCCACAGGCTTCATTATGGATTAGCGCTGCTGGACCAGGGATGAATTTAATTCTTGCGTTCATCAGTATAAATTTGTTAGTTGCCGGTAATGTTTTTCAAATCGCATTCTTAATGCAGGAAGGAGCTCAAATATTTCTTCAACTTATGGCTTTTATTAATTTAATTTTAATGTTATTTAACTTACTACCATTAGGCCCTTTAGATGGACATTATATATTGCCTTATTTTCTTTCACGTAATGCAGGCTATAAATATTTGCAGTGGAATGCGCAGTACGGCTCAATAGCTTTATTCAGCTTGATTGCATTAAGTATTATAGGTTTACCAATTTTTTCTTTTTTAATGAATGCTGCTAGTACTATGGCCAGCTATTTAGTGATTTTTTAAGAATAACTATTATTAAACAAATAAACACATCACTCTTATATAAAAAAAGCGGTTAAAATAAAACCGCTTTTTTATCAATCATTCTTTCTCCATATAATCTTGCCAAAGTGCCTTTAGCTTAATATATTCTTTTTGTTTTTTACGTTCATACCACCAACAAATCAGTGATATTCCGCCCATCCATCCACTAAAAAATAAAACAAAATAGTCACCGGAAACCTTAGGGTGTTCTGGTTCAAAATGGAGAACAATAGCAATCCATATCCAATTAATGATCAGTAACCCTATTCCAAAATACTTACCAATTTTACCGACTAAAATACCAGCCTGAATTCTGTCTAAATATAAATTAAGTATATCTTTTGTCGATTCACCTTGATAAAAAATAATGGGTAACCTGATTTTGAAGTCCAAATAGGTACCATAAATGAGTAAAACTCCCATTAAATAGAAAAAACTTTTGTAAGCCCAGCTATTATCATCAGGAGTTAATACAAAATACAAAAATGGAAAATAAAATAGCACCGCCAAAATATCAAAGGCTAAAATACCTACCATTCGCCACGTAACCCAATTAATTTTCTTTTTAATTTTTTGCATATCGGGCTGATACGACTGCCACTCAGATTGGAGCTCGTCCCAGTCATTTAACGGATCATTCATTGACTGTTCTCCATGGATAAAATTTGATTCAATTTTTGCTTCGCTCGATTAAGTTTTGCACCAACATTCGTGACGCTAATCCCTAAAATTTCTGCCATATCTTTGTAACTGATTCCTTCCAAGGCTAAGGTGACTAATTGCCGATCACTCATGGATAATTGCCGAATAGCAGCGACTAAGCGTTCCATTCTCTGTGACTTTGACATTTTTTCGCTAGGGCAACTTTCTCCAGAAACCTCAATATCATGAATATCTACCGAATAAGGCTCTTTGACATGCTTTGCAACATGGGAAACTGCTCGTTTATGGCAAATGCTAAGAATATAAGTTTTAATGCTGGATTGATTTTCAAAATTAACCAAGGCTTTCCAAAGCGCAACAGATATCTCCTGATAAAGCTCTTCCTGTAAGGAGCGGTTTCTCTCATAACTGCTCACTACACGAGAGATCATACTATGATGCTCGGTTAAGGTTTCTTCAAAGTAAGACTCATAAGCACGTTTATCAAGTCCTGATCCATGTTTAAACATATCTTCTCTGACTAATGAATAGGCTCCCTGACCGGAGTTGCAGGCAAACGTATTGTTGAGATGGCTGATTCTTGACATGAAAACGGGGCAACAAGTGCATTTCCTGATTAAGCAATATTTAACCCTTTAGTCACTATATTGAAAAATTTATTACACTTTAATTTCATTTTCCGAAAAACAAGAGATTATTTTATCCATTGAAAACGTTGCTGTGACTTGCCGTCCACTTCAACCTGATCAACAAACATATCAAAAGGACGCACCCAAAGCGCCCGATTACCATATAATGGTCGATACAATACCAATAGTTCTTCAGTTTCACTATGATAAGCAGTATCAACAACTTCGTATTCCAGACCTTTATAATGTCGATACAGACCCTTTTTGAGGGTTCTTGAATCTAGTTGACTTTCACTCATTAGTTTTGCTCTATCCAAGGTTTTTGTTGTTGATAAGACTCCAAATGATTTTGGTATTCTAATAAACGCTCTTCTTCAAAATCTTCTGGTAAACTAGCTATTGCTTCACTCTGTAATTCAATCGCTTTATCAAAGTCTCCAGATAGCGCACTAACAGCAGCTTTAGTGTCTAAAAAAACAGCTTTATCAATAGGCTCTTCGACCAAATCTAATGAAAGTTTTTCGCCCCAATAAGTGGCTTTTTTAACGTCCCTAAAAGATTGGTTATTGCTGGTTGCGTAAATCCAGCTTAAATTATTAATACTCATCGGATGATGATTAGCCGCAGCTTTTCTAAACCATGCAATCGCAGCGCTAATATCTAAAGTTTTACCATAACCTTCCATGTTCATGATACCTAGAGAAAATTGTGCCTCTACATCACCGTTATTAGCTGCTTTAAAAAACCACTTGTCAGCTTCCTGGTAATCCTTTTTAACTCCCTGACCATACATATATGCCCTACCGACATAAGTTTGTGCTTCCTGTAGCCCGCCTTCAGCAGCTCTTGTATACCACTTGAATGCAAGTTCAGCATTAGCACCCGCCTCGGCAAGATCATATTGATAAATGTTCGCCAATAAATACTGCGCCAGCGCAATACCTTTTTCAGCTGCTCGCTCGCAGTTAGTCATTGCCGCTTTATAACTCGTTGCGCGGTAGTGATTTTGACAATTCTGCAAAAGCTCTCTTTCTACTGATTTATCTTCAGCACAACCAGAAAGAAAAAGCACATTGGCTACGATGCCGATTGTCATCAGAAAAGATTTCATTAATATGCCCTATAATGCTGTTTGTTTAATATTTTAACCAAATAATACAGACTAAATAAAACTGACTCATTAATACTACACCCAATATATAGCGATATATTGGGTGCTTTTATTCTATTCACTATTCTAACCATTAGCGAGCTCATTTTCACTAAAGACTATGGTATGAAATTCATCCAAAATCAGAATAGTGATATAATTTAACCAATATTTTACTTTCAATTCATATTATTAATTCGAATAAGATAAAATTTACTTAAAACCTATAATTATCAGAAAAATTTAATTAAAGATATTTGCTATATATCCCTCTAAATTCATGAGTCACAGTGCGCATTTTTTATTGAAACTACAACTTTATTGTTCCAAGTATTTAAGCTTTAACTATACTGAAATGACCTCGTTAGTTAAAAAGGAACTTTCTCTTGTCAAACGAACTTACGGCTAAAGATAAAAGCTTTATTTGGCGCGTTGTAGATCATGCCGTTGAAAAAGCGGGCTCTCATACCAAACTATTTTCCGACCGATTAGAATTTTTTGAAGAATCTGGGCGGATCCGTTTTCGCTGGCCTGTCTGGATGGGAGCAATAAAAGGTTACTTAATCTTCCAATATGGTGAAAAAAAGACGGAAACTATGCTACATAGCATATTGAGAGAAATAATGTCTGAAGCAAATTATTTAGCTTACTTACGCAATAGTCAAACCAACACAGATCCAATAAAAAAAGAAGCGGGATAATTCAAAACAGCATAAAAAAGTCAGCAAGCTGCTGACTTTTTAGGCGAAACATTTCAAATAGCCATCACGTGTGAGATTTAAAACTAATTCAAGTTTTTCTCGAATAATTGATAAATACGTGTGTATTCATCTAACCAACTTGATGGCTGTACAAAACCATGAGGTTCAACAGGATAAATAGCTGTTTCAAAATATGGCGTTTTTTCTAACTCAATTAGACGCTGCACCAATCTAACACTGTCTTTAAAAAAGACATTGTCATCAACCATTCCATGGCATATCAATAACGGCTTATTCAAACCTTCCGCAAATTCGATAGGAGAACTTTTTTCAAATGCTTCAGGATCAACCTGTGGTGTATTCAAAATATTAGAAGTATAACCGTGATTATAATGTGCCCAATCAGTCACAGGTCTTAGAGCTGCACCAGCCGCAAACACTTCAGGCGCTTTAAACAACGCCATAAATGTCATAAACCCACCATAAGAACCACCGTAAATACCAATGCGCTCAGGATCAACATTCGCATTATCGACTAACCATTTAGCACCATCGGTTAAATCTTCAAGTTCCGGTGTTCCCATATTACGATAAATAGCAGTTCGCCAATCACGCCCATAACCCTTTGACGCTCTATAATCCATATCTAAAACTTCATAACCTTGTTGAGTTAGCAGATTATGAAACATAAACTCACGGAAATAATTAGACCAGCCTTGATGACTGTTTTGCAAATAACCAGCACCATGTACAAAAATTACTGCAGGTTTTTTACCATTTTCTCCAAGTTTGCTTTGGTTGGTTGTAGTGTAGTGTCGCGAATAAATAGCACGGTCAATATGGGTAGAAGGCACTTCGACAATATCAGGCTTTTGCCAATTGATAGCTTTAAAAGCAGCGCTCGAACTGTCGGTTAACTGGGTTGGAGTAGCGCCGGTCGTTGCTAAAAGAGTGTGGTATAGCTCAGGTTGCTGTGTGGTTGTAGAATGACGAATAATAAGCTGCTGTTGATCTGGAGATAATACATAATCGTTTACTCCACCAAGATTGGTCACCGCGGTGATTTCTCGACTTTTTAATGACAGTTGATAAATTTCATAAATTCCCGGATGTTTTTTATTCGCTTTAAAGAATAAATTATCGCCATTCTTTGTCACAGTAACATCACTGACTTCATATTCACCGTCTGTCATCTGGCGAGCGCGGCGCTTACCTTTTTTAATATAAAGATGAGAATAACCTTCTTCTTCAGACAAATAATATAGTGTCTCATTGTCTGGTAACCAACCAAATTGATTAAAGGTCCAGTCGTTGATCCATGCATCATCGGATAACCAATGAAAAGTTTTGAGTTTAGGTTTATCCACATCCAAACCAACTATCCAACGATCTTTATTATCATAAGAATAAAGCAATAAGGCGACTTTTTGGCTATTTTTACTCCATTCGACACCACCATTTGCATTCCAGTCATGCGCATAAATAGGACGGCTTCCCTGTTGCTTTTCATATTTATAACCAATTTTTTTTGCCGCTGAACGTTTTAGATCATCGAGAGGATCATCATTAACTCCGGGCAAATGGCTTGTATCAAGCTGATGTTTTTTATGCCCATTTAAGTCCACCAGATAAAAAGTCTCGTTTGTCGGTGTTGATGTTCCAACTAAAGGTCTTACCTTACGGTCATTAACATAACCATCTTCAGTGACAAACTCAGGCATCCGATCAGCTTTACCACGCTTAGTTTTAGGTACTGTACCTAACAACAACCAACTAGCGTCAGGAGATACTCGAAATGTGCGAATATCAACGCCTTTCCCCAAATACCAAATTTTATTTTTACTTAAACGATTAGCTTCTTTTCGCTTCTTTTGAAAAGCCGTTTCATTTTTAGTTTGTTCAAGATACTTTAATAATCGTGGTTGACTTTGTACCAAATAACTTTCTTCTTCTTTTTCTTCGGGATCCCGCATCAATTTAAAGTCAACGATTTGTTCGCTGTACCCGCTGTCCAGATGATAAATATAAACAGAATAACCTTCTTGATAGCTAATTCTATTTTGATCAATAAATTGGGCAAAGGATTGAGGTTTTTCGTCAACCAGTAATGGTTTAATTTCGCCCGTTGCATAATTAGTCCAATAGACATCTCCCTGAAAAATAAACACACCTTGGGTTTCATTATTATTTCGGTTTGCCGACTGACTTGCAATCCAGAGCTCCTTGTCGTCAGCTAAAGGTGCAATTTTTCTGGTTTGTAAATCAACTTGAAATTGTTGTAAGTGTGTATGCCCCGACATTTTTCTCCCAAAAATTACCGATTGGCTATCGTAAGACCAAAGCGGATTTTGAGGCGCATTTCCCATCCAGTCAGGTGCGGCCATAATTTGCTTTAAGGTTAGTGTTTGTTCCTTATTTTGAACATCTACTTTTTCAAGTGTTGCATTACTATCAGCAATGCTAATCATAGAGTTAAAAAATAATGAAAGACCAATAGTGATAGTTTTTACGTTGGGAACTAACTTCATAATATTACGGTAAACCTCATGACAACACTCTTTAAACGAACTGGTTTTATTCTTAAAGTGATAAAAACAAGCTTAAGGTATAGCAGCAAACATCAATGATGTTGTTTTTCAGTCATTACCTAAGCCAACAAAAAATTTGTCACAAAGCATAGCATTGATAGTTTCTGTATGACCAGCCAAAACTGGCTGAATTCAGTCCAAATACCTGAGTTTTTAAATGTTATATGGATAGTTTTATGTAAAATATTATGAATAACTAACAATACAACTCAGTATATTCCGATATATTTTTGCTTTTATAACTGCTTAATTTTCAACTCGACCACTTGACATAACCCAATAAACGCCAATAATAGGCTTAAAATTGAGATATCAGGGTCTTTCAATAGCCACTCCCTGAATAAACCTTCTAATAAAAAGCTTTTAATGGAAAGTATCGATGTCTGAATTAAAGGATTATCAATATCAAGCGCGCCAGATAGAAGATATGACTCAACATATGTTTCGTTTTGGTGAAGGAAAAATTAGCGGTTACGCCGCCGTATTTTTAGGCTGCATTAGCTTTTTAGGGGTTTTATGCTATCAATTTCCAAGCTATCTCACTACAGCTGACTTACGTGCAGCTTATGATGGGGTAGCATTACAAACACTTCTAAAGTGGGTAATGTGGGGCACCCTGCTTTTTGCCTTATTGACTTTCATGTTGGGGAACTACCGCCGACTAGGTGCAATCAGCGTGTTATTAGTACTCGCAGGTTTTGCCATGGGAGGTTATACACTCCCAGTCTCTGAAATTGAATCAAACAACTTAACCCTAGGTCTGGACTGGTTACTATTAACCCTTTTGGGTTCAGTATGCATTTTCACATTTCTTGAAAAGATCATTCCTAAATATCGTGAACAAGCAGTACTTAGACCTGAGTGGCAAATTGATCTGCTTTATTTTTGTGTTAATCACCTACTAATTGCAGTACTTTTATTAATCTCTAATCACTTTGTCTCAAGCATTTTTGGTTGGGCAATAAACAATGATTTACAACAAACCATTCAATCGATGCCCTTATGGCTGCAAGTTATACTACTCATTATAAGTGCTGACTTTGTTTTATATTGGGCACACCGAACATTCCATGAGCGGCCTGTATTGTGGCGTTTTCACGCTGTTCATCATTCTGTAGAGCATATGGACTGGCTAGCCGGATCACGCAACCATATTGTGCAAACGATTGTTGACCGTTCTTTAGCTATGCTCCCATTATACCTATTAGGTACAAGTAAGGCAGCACTAGATATTTATGTTGTTTTTGCAGCTTTTCAAGCTGTTCTAGTACATGCAAATGTTGCGATTCCTTTTGGACCATTGAAATATTTGTTGGTCACGCCACAATATCATCACTGGCATCACAGTACAGATAAACCAGCCATTGACACTAATTATGCTGCACATACGCCTCTATTTGACCGTTTATTTAACACTTATCATATGCCACGTCGACATTGGCCAAAAGAATACGGAACCACCAAAAGACTACCTCGAAGCTTCCTGAAACAGCTTATTTACCCCTTTAAACGTAGCAAATAATCTTAAGAACAACTTATTACCGATGATTAAACTTTATGTAGTTCTGTTGCTGGCATAGTTATGGAAGCTAGTTTATGGGGACAAACCATTTAAGCTTGCTTTAATAAACTGACAGTTGCCGTTGAAACGATTGCGCTATATAGTTAGCCCTTCATATTGTTATCGCTTCGATTCATTTTTCTATTACAATCAAAGAAGTACCAAAACTTGTTCAGTTTTTGGCAACGATAAATTTTAGGAGATCTCAGTGTCTGACAACTTATACCAAACACCTAACTCAAATATTCCGCCCGCCCCAGACTCCTCTAGCGAGCCACGAAAAGTCGCAACCGCTAATGGTTGGCGTTGGTTAGTTGATGCCAAAGGTTACTTCTTAGCTTCACCAGGCATCTGGTTTGGCAGCATGTTAGTTGTCGGTCTAATTTTGATGATAGTCGCCCTTATCCCTGTTATCATGGCTTACTGGTTTGCCCCAGCCCTTGTTATGTTACGCAAAAAATCAGCAATTGATGCAATGCGTTTAAGTTTTAAAGCTTGCACAATAAATATTGTTCCTTTCTTAGTTTATGGTTTAGGTGGGTTAGCAATAATGCTTGTCTTCATGTTACTTGCATCGTTATTTGTTTCTATCAGTATTGTCATAGCAGTACCGCTGATTGCGATCGGCTATTTAGCGTTTATTGCGATCATCGTTGCTTCAACTTACACTTCATTTAACGATATATTTCCATCAGTCGAGAATGAAGAACTTGAGCCTATGCCACAAGATCCAGATCAAATGATTGCTTAATTTAGCTGTTTTATTTAGCTCATGCAAAAGCATTTATCAACTGCTCAATCAGCCGTTTTAAAACGGCTATTGAGATGGCTGATACTTTGTCTTTTAAGCAGCTTTCCTTTGCTGGCAAATGCAGCCCAATTAATCAATTCTCTCCCTGCAACTCTCGATTCAAACTGGCAGATTTGTTTACATTTTGACGCATCGACTCCTGAATGCAAAAAAGAATCATTGCCAGAACTTTATTACCAACTTCCAGTAAACATTAAGCACCAAACTTATAGTAAAAACTTTATACCTAGCAGCGATCTGAAAAAACAGCCTTTAGGTATTTGGCTTAAAAATGTGGACGATGTAGATAAGATTTTTATTAACGATATATTGATTGGAAAAACAGGCCAATTTTTACCTAAGTTTGAAAGCGGTTTTCGTCAAGAACGATTTTATTTAATCCCTCATTCGCTGATTAACTTTAATCAATTTAATCATATTGAAATCCACACATTTAGTTCCAGACAACAGCCAGGCATACAAAATTTTGCCCCCGTTATTGATAATTTTCTGGATATACAACAACAAAACAACCGTAAAAATTATACTTACCTCATTGTTGGAACCATTTTACTTTTATTAATCATTTTTCCCGTATTCTATTTTATTGTTGTTAAAGGTAACTATGAGACAGTTTATTTTTTCTGTTTTTTAATTGGCTTCGCCTTTATTGCTTTTGCACGCTCACAACTCCCAGGACAGTGGGGGCTCGACTTAAGTTCGGCTTATAAACTTGAATCTTTCATGTTAAATTTTTCGCTAATCGCTACTGTTTTATTTTTATTCGCATTTTTTGAGCTAGAGTTACGCAGAACCTACATTACAGGAATTTTTATTTTGGGGCTTGCAGGCATGTTTTTAATTGTTTGGCCTTACCCGCTCTATCTGCGCAAAGTCGCTGAGTATAATTATTGGTCAGTCATACTGGGAACCTTTTTCATTGCTGGTAGCGCACTGATTATTGCATTACATAAACAAAGAAAATATGCATCAATTATTACTGCTAGTTGTTTTATAGGTTGGCTAGCATTAGTCTATGATGCTGTTATACATTCTAAAGCCTTATTTGAAATTAATTTTTCATTTTATCCCCAAGTTGCTCCTGTTGCATCAGCTTTTATTGCCATCACTTTTACACTTTTATTAACCCACAAATATTGGCACTTTTTTAAAGGGTCAACTTATGATCACCTCACAGGCACTTTATTGCGCCCTGCTTTTTTTCAACG
The DNA here is from genome assembly GCA_030432465.1 of Gammaproteobacteria bacterium. Taxonomy (GTDB): domain Bacteria; phylum Pseudomonadota; class Gammaproteobacteria; order Enterobacterales; family Kangiellaceae; genus Aliikangiella. The sequence goes on along the minus strand of JAUIHB010000040.1, from coordinate 979 downwards.
TTTATCAGAAGAAATGCATCGTTGCCGTCGTAGTGATTTAACTTTGTTAGTTTCAGTTATTGAAATTCAACAGGCAAAAAAAATATCAATCAATTATGGCTACAGTTTGGGCAACCACTTACTTTCTACAGTCAGTAATTCACTAACGAAGGTTTTACGACCTTATGATTTAATTTGCCGTTTTAGTGATGAACAGTTTTGTATTGCCACCACCATAAAAAATCAAGAAGATGCCTATATTTGTGTAGAAAGGATTCATAATGAACTTATTAGTATTCAACAACCGATTAATGAAGAAATAGAACTTTATGTAGATGCAAGAATAGGCGGTGTTATTTATAATGAAGAACAGCATTTGTCGGTATCACATTTAGTACAAGATGCAAATTACGCACTGTCAAAAGCTAAAAATGAAGCCAAACAAAGCTACCTTTTAGAACAAAGTCCACTCGCAGGTCTTTAACTCAAATGATGTTTCCCCTCACTCAGTAAAGACAAGAAAATGAACTTCCTCATTAGATAAGGTTTATCGCGTAATTTTTAAGTTAATCTCTAAAATTATTAAATTGTAATGGCCATTCAAGCTCAGAACTTTTTATTAAAGCAATAGCAGCTTGCAGATCATCACGTTTTTTACCCGTCACCCGCAACTTTTCTCCCTGAATGCTGGCCTGTACTTTCATTTTGGCTTCTTTTAGCAGTTTAATAATTTTTTTTGCCAAAGATTGTTCAAGTCCCTCTTTAATCACAACTTCTTGATTGACTAATTTTCCTGCACTTTTAATATCCCCAATATCCATACAAAGTGCATCTATCTCTCTTTTTATTAATTTGACACGTAAAATATCAACCAGTTGCTTTGAGTGAAACTTACCATCCGCAACAATTTTCACTACGTGCCCATTCAATTCAAACTTAGCAGCAGTATCCTTTAAATCAAAACGCGTAGACACTTCACGATTCGCTTGGTCAACCGCAT
>JAUIHB010000368.1 GCA_030432465.1 Gammaproteobacteria bacterium | reverse complement strand
ACATGTCGGTTATGCCAATGGAAAGCGCTAAAATAAAAGTGGTGGCCGATACCTATATGAACACTTGGATACCAGTTAAAACCATGATAGTGATGTCTATGATGACTTGCATGCCAGTCCCAATAGACTGGTGGGTTATGGTGCCAATGCCAGTTACCGTAAACTACGCGAGTGTCATAATAAGGCACATAAATGACTTCTCTTTCAATTGGTTGAATAACAATGTTGCTTTCTTCGCGAGTGACTTTCATATGTTTCATATCATTAAAAGTACCTGCTTGATCGGCTTTTAAACGCAATGATTGAATACTTGAAAGCACTCGCTCTTCATTGTCTAAAAATGCATCACCAATTGACTGAGTCCAATCAAGTTCATCGCTCATACGTTGCAATATTTTAGGAAAGGGGATTAACGCTTTTACACTAGGATCCCAAGATTTTTCATCTGCTTTTTCAATAGCTGTTGTGGTTTCAAGGTGTGAATTTTTGGATAGCCAACGATTAGCTTCAATAACTTCTAAGGGATAAGTTGAAGCGATAAGTATATGAGTAAGTACACTATCAGGATAAAGGGCAATAGGAGCTAGTATTTGTTCCAGTTGAGCTTCACTAAACGTCTCGTCTTCTTCAGCAAAGCTAATTGGTGATTGCAGGCTTAATATAAAGACTGTCAAGATCAGAATGTATTTTTTCATCTTGTTTCTCTCTTTTTGTACTGAATAGGTCTATTTAACAACAGGCAAGCTGAATTGAACCTTAATCACTCAAATATAAGTTAAATATATTTTAAGTTATTGTTTTATATAAATAAATTTTATTTATTACCTTTGGTATCCTATGATGAACAATGTTCTCAATAATGAATAGGCTTGTGACTCATGCTACATCAATTTATGATGGAGAAATCTTATAAATACTACAAAATCTCGAGAGTTGATATGGCTTATTGGTTATTAAAAACGGAACCTGATGAATTTAGTATTGATGATCTTGAAAAACTGGCTTCAGGTGTGGAGCCTTGGGATGGAATTCGCAATTATCAAGCTCGAAATATTATGCGGGATCAGATACAAGTTGGAGATCTTGCTTTTATTTATCATAGTAGCTGTAAACAGGTGGGGGTTGCTGGTATTGCTAAAGTTGTAAAAGCGGCTTACCCAGATCCTGCGCAGTTTAATCCAGAAAGTAAATATTATGATCCTAAATCGACACAGGATAATCCTCGTTGGGTATGTATTGGTGTAAAGTTTGAGGCAAAGTTTTCAAATCTGGTAAGTTTAAAAGAAATTAAAGCAAACGAGCAACTTCTTGATATGGCTTTGGTTAAACAAGGGAGACTTTCAGTCCAGCCAGTACGTCAGTCTGAATGGAAAATTATTAATAAGCTTGCCAATAAAAACTAGTTATTTATAAAGTGAGTAATATTTTGAAGAAAAAATTTCTTGTAACAGGTGGTACGGGGTTAATAGGAACTCATTTAATCACAAATCTACTTAGTCAGAAATGTGATGTTTTTGTGCTGACAAGAAATTTATCAAAAGTAAAAACTATTTTTGGAGAGCGTGTAACTCCTGTTGCTGATTTAAACGATATTCCCATGTCTATACGTATAAGCTGTGTTGTTAATCTTGCTGGAGAACCGATTGCAGATAAGCATTGGTCAATTAAGCAAAAAGAAAAAATATGGAACAGTCGAGTTGATTTAACTCAAGCTTTAGTTAAATGGATTTCAAGACAAGAGCACCCACCAGAAATATTAATTAGTGGCTCTGCTGTGGGATGGTATGGAGATCAAGGGCTTAATGACGTCACCGAAAAAACGAGACCTCATGAGGAGTTTAGTCATAAGCTGTGCGATGCTTGGGAAAAACAAGCGAAAGTTGCTGAGCAGTATGGGGTTAGAGTTTCAATATTAAGAACTGGCTTAGTTTTATCTAAAGATGGAGGGGTGCTTAAAAAGTTATTACCACCTTTCAAGCTTGGTTTAGGAAGCTACTTAGGAAAAGGGCAACAGTATATGCCTTGGATACACATAGAAGACGTTATTGATATTATTTTATTATTAAGCGGATCAATAAAAAATAGTAAAGAATTAAGTGGAGTATTTAATGTAACAGCACCTGATGCGGTTACTAATAACCAGTTTACTCAGTGTCTAGCTAAAATTTTAAATCGTCCTGTTTTTATAAGAGTACCAGCATGGATATTAAATACAGTTTTGGGTGAGAGAGCGCGTTTGTTATTAACAGGGCAGAACGCTAAGCCTCAAAAGTTAATGACGTTAGGTTATAGATTTAAATTCACTCAACTATCTTTAGCTCTTGAAAATTTATTAAAGTAAAATTAATGAAAATAATAAGGATTTGATTAATAGGTTAATTTTATTTGAAATATGTTTGGTTTGTTTGAAAAATCATCATTGTTTTATGAAACTTTAAAGTAGGTGAATCTTAATGTGTTTTAAGAATAGATTATTATTTATTTTTTTGGTGAGTTCTATGTTATTAATTGGATGCAAAGAAGATAAAGCTTGGTTAAATGAACGTATCGAAACGTTTAAAAGCAAACCTGTTGGCAATCCACCGGCAGAAATATGGAAATACGACTATAAAGGAAAGTTAGTTTATTACTTTATTCCTCAGTGCTGTGACATGATGAGTGAGCTTGTCGATGAAAATGGTGAAAAAATTTGCTCGCCTGATGGTGGGATTACAGGGAGAGGCGATGGTAAATGTACGGATTTTTTTGAAATGAGAAAAAATGAAGAACTAGTCTGGAAAGATACGCGTTAAAAATTATCGCCGGCTTTTCCGTTTAAGATAGTCGGCTACAATTTGAGCATCGTTAACTGTTGTCTGATTTTAAGTTACGCATATTAGAAATAACTGAAGCAAGGGTTTGATCGTATAGATCGTTTTCTTGATCGAGAATTAACTGCTTTGATTTATACATTTTAGCTAAATCTTCTGCAAAACATTCTTTTAGTTTTATGCCACTTCTATCGGTAAAAATAAACTTACCACTTGATGCTAACTTTGCAGCCAAGCGGCATCTCTTGAGCTTTTTGTTAATATTCATTTCAACCCAGCTGCCGACCGCTAAATGAGATATTTTTTCTATTTCTGACTCGCTAACAGATATTTCATCAGGCGAAATATTTTCAGTTACTATTGAGCTATCCTGTTTTTGGAGAGGTGTCGATGCAACTTTTTGTTGTTGTTCTGCTTCTTTAGTAATAGACGGCTGTGATTTTTCTACAACTTCTGGAACTGTATTAGAGCTTTTAG
>JAUIHB010000367.1 GCA_030432465.1 Gammaproteobacteria bacterium | reverse complement strand
GTTCTATGGCAACACCTTTAGGCTGACCAGTAGAACCTGAAGTAAATATTACATACGCTAGCTGTTCAGGAAGCTGAACTGATTTAAATGCATTAGCTTCTTTCAATACATCAACTTGAATATCATCTACTTTATTTATATCAATCACTTCAATTTCATTAATTGCATCTTGTTCATTTTCTACAATTAAATAACGACTTTTAGCTTTCCGAATAATGTTTTGACAGCGTTCAGTAGGCCACTTAATTTCAAGAGGCAAATATGCTGCTCCCGACATCATTATGCCTAAAGTTGCCACCAACTGTTTTCTTCCTTTGGGTAGCCTCACTGAAACCAATTCTTCGCATTTCAAATCCAGCTCATTTAATTGACGACTCATAGCCAGAGAAGAAGTAAAAAGTTCACTGTATGTCATAGAACCATATTCATCATGCAGCGCTATTGAATTTGGTTGAGTTATCACACGCGAAATAAATAACTGATGCAGTGTTTGTTCTATAGGATAATCAATATCAGTTTGATTAAGCTCATTAATCAGATATTTTTTTTCTTGTATTGAAAGCAACTCAAATTCATTAAGTTTTCGCTCAGGATTGCCAGCAATCATTGTTAACATTTTATTTAGGTGCGAGCTGATTTTTTCTATATGAGAAGACTTAAACAATGACTTATCGTAAACCCAAGAAAAGCTAATTCTTCCATTTTCAATATTCGCACTGATATCTAAATCAAATTTAACCGTTGTCGATACATTATCTACTGGGGTAAATGAAACCTCAGGTAATTTTGTTTCAGTTTTCTCTCCCGCATCCATAAAAAATACTATTTGAAAAAGTGGTGTATGATTTGTAGTACGAGGTATTTTACAATGCTCAACTAAGTGCTCAAAAGGTAAATCAGGATTTGCCTGAGCGTCTAAATTCACCTTTCTTACATGCGACAAATAATCTTTGAAGTTTTCATATTGCGTATCTACTCTTAAGACTAGTGTATTAACAAAAAAACCAATCAAAGATTCTAATTCTGACTGCCCTCTATTTGCAAAAGGAGTTCCTAAAACAATATCATTAGTATTACTATGTTTTGACAAAACCAAACCAATTGCCGCATGCAACAACATAAAAATCGTCACGTTATTTTCTCTGGCGACTCTTAACAGTTTTTGACTAACTTCTACATCTAACAAATCATAAACAGCACCACCTTCATGTTGTTTAACTTCAGGTCTTCGAAAATCTAAAGGAAGGCTATGAACAACAGGTACATCTTCCAACTGTCTAACCCAGTAGTTTAACTGTTCCTGAAGCAATGTTCCTTCCAGCCAATCTCTTTGCCAATAAACATAATCAGTATATTGTATTGGTAACTCACTTAAAGTCGTTTCCCTATTACCAATTATTGACTGATACAATTCCACAAACTCTCTAACGAGAACCCCCATTGACCAAGCATCAGAAATAATATGATGAGTATTAAATAGTAATATCCCTTCCTTTAAACTTGATGTTTTAGATAAGTGAAGATAACTCGCTCTAACAAGTAAATCTTTACTCAAATCAAATAACTGACGACTATTTTTTTCAGTCCAATTTTTAATTTCTCGTTCTTGTAAATGATGTTCAAGTTCACAAAGATCCCGTTGTATTATTTCAAACTCAAATGAACTTCTAATTGTTTGTACAGCTCCATCATCTGTTTCAGCAAAAGAAGTTCTTAAAACATCATGTCTTTGAATAATCGCCTTTAAAGCTTTTTCTGCAGCTTCAACATTAAATTCACCTTTAACTCTAAGTGCTACAGGCATATTATATTGAGGACTACCACCTTCCATTTGATCAATAAACCATAAACGCTGCTGGGTAAATGAAAGTGGTAAAGTGCTCTCTTTCCTAAGAACTCGAGTTACAGATTTTCTTAACTTTCGCCCACTATTTTGACAAATAATTTCTGCCAACATTTGTATGTTTGGAGAGTCAAAAACATCTTTGAGCAATAATTCTTGTTGCATATTTTTTCTGATTTCAGCAATTAATTTAATTGCCAACAATGAATGTCCCCCCAGCTCAAAGAAATTAGCCGTCACACTAATCTCTGAAGCTTCCAAACGTAATAACTTCGCCCAAATACCCGTCAACGCTATTTCCGTCTCCGTACTCGGTGCCAGATATTCATCCTGAACAATCAAACCTTCAATACTCGGTAAACCTTGCTTATCAATCTTTCCATTCGCCGTTAAAGGCCAACTGTCAATAAAAACAAAACGAGAAGGCAACATATAATCCGGTAAACGCGTCTGTAAAAAATTTTTCAGCGCTTGCATTTCTGTATGTCCTGACGGCTCATCTCCCCGCAACTTGACATAGGCCACCAGACTTTTTTCACCTTCTCTCTCTTCATGAGCCACTAACAAACACGAATCCACCTGTTCATGGGTCAACAATTGTGATTCAATTTCTCCCAGCTCAATTCGAAAACCTCTTATCTTCACCTGATCATCAATTCGTCCCACAAACACTAAATGACCATTCGGTAAGTAACGTACTAAATCACCCGTCTTATATAAACGTGTTTCAGTTTTACCGGGTAAACTGTAGCTAATGAATTTTTCTGACGTTAACGCTTCTCGATTAAGGTAACCCCGCGCCAGACTTTCACCACCAATATGTAACTCGCCAATCACACCCACAGGTGCTATCTGTAAATGATGGTCAAGGACAACATGTTGATAATGAGAAAGACCATGACCTAGGCTTATCTGTCCTGTCTCCAGTTGCTCATCACTGATTGCCTGACAGAGTGACCAGACTGTTGCTTCGGTAGGGCCATAACAATTCCAGAGGGTCTGACAGCGGGGTTTGAGGTATTCTGCTAAGCTCAGCGGTAAGGCTTCCCCTCCCGATAATGCCACCAGACTCGAGTCTCCCGCCCATTCAGCATCCGCTAATAATTGCCAAGTTGCTGGTGTCGCCTGCATGATAGTGACTTGATATTCCTTCATTAAGCTCATCAGTCGCTCAGGATCACTACTGTCTTCCTTACTCGTCAGAATGACCTGTGCTCCTTTTAATAAGCTGCCAAACAACTCTAATCCTGCAATATCAAAGGCGATAGTGGTGACGGCAAGCCAATGGGTTTGCGAGTTCAGCTCATCTCCCAGTCGTTGTTTCATCCCTTCAATAAAATTGCTAAATGCCCGATGCTCAATCATCACCCCTTTCGGTTGACCCGTGGAGCCCGAGGTGTAAATTACATACGCCAAGTTCTCTGGCCTTTGAACCGGTGTCAGGTTGCTACTCGGTA
>JAUIHB010000039.1 GCA_030432465.1 Gammaproteobacteria bacterium | reverse complement strand
TGAGTACCACCACCAACTTGGGTTGACTGAAGTCGTCATATTGGTTTTCAGTGAATGCAGATTATGTATTTTAGTGTTCATTAATTTAAATTTGCCGTTTCTTTTTATTGGTTTAGTTGTTTTTAAATCATTTTCAACAAAAAAGCCCGTTAGATTTCTCTGACGGGCTTTCGAATAATTTATCGCTTAATTTGTGCGACGACGAAAAACCCTCATTAGATGCTGCGCCACCAATGAGTTGCTTGAATTTGAGAGTTATTTGTTTGCTTTGTCGTTTTCATAGAGCGAAAGTAACTCAGAACCTTTTAATGTGTCAAGTAGCATTTTTATGAATTGATGAATTTTAGCAAACTATCCTGTTGAAAAAATCGCAACATCTTGAAAATTGACTATATTTATACAAAGCAAGAGTTCAGAGTACTTTCGATTTTTTATCCCTATAGTTGACTTTACTGTAGCGCTAAAAGGGTGTGATAACTGGAACAGCAAAAATAAACGAGTAAAGCTTAACTTATTGGTATAAAAGTTGCTGAAGGCTTATTAAGGTCTATTTTTGGATGTGATTCCGACAAATTTCTGACAGATAGGAAACATGTGTTGTGAGTGTAGACGATAAAATATTAACCAAGAAAGATGGCGATGACGACGCAGTGTTGCAGTGGGTGACTTTTCGTTTGTCGAATGAAACCTATGGCATTAACGTCATGCAAGTACAAGAGGTGCTTAGGTTTAGTGATATAGCGCCAGTACCCGGGGCGCCGCCTTATGTTTTAGGTATTATCAATTTACGCGGCAACGTGGTTACTGTAATTGATACTTGCCAGCGTTTTGGTTTACCTCCCATAGAGTTGACTGATAATACCAGAATAGTAATTATTGAAACAAATCAACAAGTTATAGGTATTTTAGTGGATGCTGTTGCAGAGGTTGTTTACTTGAGGCAGTCCGAAATTGAATCAACCCCGAATGTGGGAAATGATGAATCAGCAAAATTTATTCAAGGTGTTTCACATCGAGGTAACGAATTGTTGATTCTGGTGGACTTGAATAAACTGTTGGGCGAAGAAGAGTGGGAAGAACTTGACTTCCTAGACTACTAAAAAGATTGAAATGATTGTTATGAACGTCAGATTAGTCTGTTATTAGTCGCTTCAAAACTTAAATTGAGTATTTTACTGTTTAAATAACCGAACCAAAAATAGACAGTCAAAATAATGACAATATAACGGTAACGAGAGAAAATAATGGATAATTGGGCGATACAACTGTTAATCAACACTCCTGTACTTAGCGTACTTTTAGCCGGAGGGCTATTTTTACTTTGGTGGCGACATCACCTACTTGCTAAACATTTCATTTCCTTATCTTTACAACATGAAAGGCTTGAGAATCAATTAAGAGCGATTAATAGCGGCCAGCTCGGTATGGGGCGGGAAATCCGTAAGTTTGCTACTGAAATTGCGAATGTGGAGCATGTTCAACAGCAAGAATCACAAAAGGATTCTGCGAGTAAAACTTTTGAACAAGCGGGGATTTTATTAGCTAAAGGTGTAAGCATTGAAGAAGTGGTAGAGGTTTGCGAAATTTCACCCGCAGAAGCTGAATTGTTAGCCATTATGAGAAATTCAGCCCCAAGTTATTCCTCATTTGAACAGTCTGAACATGGGCGTTTAAAAAAGCATCAATCTACCCAATTTAGAGCCCGAAAGTCTGCATAACTTACTTTATAGTATTTCTCTTAAGTGCACTAAAAATAGATTCAGTTTATAAATAAGAGCGTTTTGTTACACTTTGCAATCTATTTTATAGATAAATACAAACTATGCTAAATCCAAAAGCTTGACCCCAAGCTATTCAACCCGCAAACTTGCTGTATTCAAAAATACTGGTTAGGTTTTTGAGCATTATAGTGATGCGTATAAACTTAATCATTAAAATTTTAGTGTAGGAATGTGCTTGTCAAAATAACGACGCGTGCTGTTATGACATGACGCTTAGAGGATAGTATGCAGCCCCTTAATATACCAGATATTAATAAAGCTTTAAATTTGTCTGAGCACCTTTCAGGAATTAAGCGAGGAATTGAAAAAGAAAGTTTGCGTATTCAGCCTGATGGTTGTTTAGCACAAACGCCTCACCCTTATCGTTTAGGTGCAACTTTAACTAATGATTACATTACAACAGATTATTCTGAAGCTCTGCCTGAGTTTATTACTAAAGCCACCAGTGATCGAGAGAGGCCACTTGAAGAATTAAAAGAAATTCATCAGTTTGCTTACCAGCATTTAGGTGACGAGATCCTTTGGAATATGAGTATGCCTTGTATTATGGGAGCAGAGAACGATATTCCTATTGCGCGCTATGGCAGCTCAAACAGCGGAAAAATGAAAGAAGTTTATCGATTGGGTTTAGGCCATCGTTATGGACGATTAATGCAGACTATTGCCGGGGTTCATTACAATTTTTCGTTACCTGAAAGCTTTTGGCAAGCGTTTTACGAGAGTGAAAGTTTTTCGGGGTCATTGCAAGACTTTATCTCTGAAAAATATATGGGGTTAATTCGAAATTATTTGCGGTACTCTTGGCTAATCCCACTATTTTATGGTGCCTCGCCAGCATTATGCGAAAGTTTTTTAAAAAATAAAAGTGTTGATCTGGATGAGCTCGTTCCCGGTACCCGTTATGGGAAATATGCGACTTCATTACGCATGAGTGATTTAGGTTATCAAAATAAAGCACAAAGTCGGTTAAATGTTAGTTACAACTCCTTACCTGAATATATTGCAGGATTAGAATCTGCTATATCGACACCTGATGATTTTTATACCGAAGTAGGTGTACAGAAAGAGGGGGAGTATATTCAACTTAATGCGAATACTCTACAAATTGAAAATGAATTTTACAGCAGCATAAGGCCTAAACGAGTTTCTCAATCTGGCGAGCGTCCAACCAAAGCGCTAAGACGCGGTGGAATAGAGTATATTGAAGTTCGAGCTCTTGACTTAAATCCTTTTTCTGAAATTGGCATTGAACAGAAACAAATTGCTTTTTTAGATGCTTTTTTATTGGCTTGTTTATTTGCTGAATCTAGTCCTATTAACCAGCGTGAAACTGGAGAGTATCAAGAGAATTTTCGCGGGGTTGTTCGCCATGGTCGTCATCCTGATTTTTGTTTAAGTTTTAATAACAAGTGTCGTCCACTGCATGAATTAGCCAACTATTTATTAGACAAAATCAGTGTGTTTTCTGAGATGTTGGATAGTGCGTATAATATTACTGAACATGTTGATGTTATTAAGGAACTTCGTCATCAGCTTACTGATTTTAATGGTACCTTATCAGGCCAAATTGTGAGAAAAATAGAAGAACGAAAAGATGGTTTTTTTCCTTATGCAATGGAACTTTCAACTCAGCACAAACAGGCATTAATAAACTCTTCATTAGCCCCAGAAATATTACAGTTTTATCAGTCGAAAGCAGAAGAGTCGCATGTAAAAAAAGCATCGATTGAAAAAAATGATAAAATAAGTTTTGAGGAGTTTTTAGCAAATTACTATCAGTAATTATTAATACTTTCTCAATTTTTGATATCTTGTTATGTTGTTTCAAATAGGAACTGTTTATATTGTAAATTATAGCCTGACAAGATATCAAAAAATTAGTAATTTTCGAGTACCTTATATACAGACTTCCTTTACTTCTTTCCCATAAAAAATTTATTGGTCAAGCTTTTCTCTGAGTCGAGTGCGGTTGTAGTCTTTTAGCTGCTATGTCACAATCTAGGCGTTTTTTAAATTAAAAATCTAATAATACAAAATAATTACGGGGTAATTATGGAAACGGGAACGATCATTTCTTTGGTAGCTTATTTTGCTGTCATGCTCGGTATCGGGCTTTTTGCTTTTAAAACCGCTAATGAAGGATCATCGGGATATTTACTGGGAGGACGCAAACTCGGACCTGCAGTGACTGCTTTATCGGCAGGTGCGTCAGACATGAGTGGATGGATGGTAATGGGATTACCCGGAGCCATGTATTTAAGCGGTTTGAGTAACGCATGGATAGCGCTTGGCCTGATTGCTGGTGCCTACATCAATTACCTCATTGTTGCTCCGCGTTTACGTTTATATACCGAAATGGCGTCAGATTCTATTACTCTACCTGAATTTTTTGAAAATCGATTTGATGATAAGTCCAGATTATTGCGTATTATTTCATCGGTAGTGATTATTGTCTTTTTTACCGTTTACACATCGTCTGGTGTTGTTGGTGGCGGAAAGTTATTCGAATCTTCTTTTGGTTTAAGTTACGAATTAGGGCTATATGTGACTGCCGGAGTGGTTGTGGCTTATACCTTATTTGGTGGATTTTTAGCTGTTAGTATGACCGATTTTGTACAAGGTTGTATCATGTTTGTTGCTTTAGTACTTGTTCCAACCGTGGTACTTATAGAGTTTGGTGGCTATTCGGGTATTCATGAAGCGGTTGCACATGTTGATCAACTAAAGTCTAATGAGGACCAACACTTACTTGCTTTATTTCCCAAAGAAGCAACATTGATGTGGATGATTTCTACTCTTGCTTGGGGGCTTGGCTATTTTGGTCAGCCACACATTATTGTTCGCTTTATGGCAATACGCTCAGTGAAAGATATTAAAGTTGCTCGTCGTATTGGTATGAGCTGGATGGTTGTTGCCATTATTGGTGCACTTGCTACAGGATTTTTTGGGATTGCTTATGTGGCTGAAAATAATGTCCCTATGGGAGATCCGGAAACAATCTTTATTGTATTATCACAAGTGTTATTTCATCCGCTCATTGGTGGTTTTTTGCTAGCTGCGATTTTAGCCGCAATTATGAGCACGGTTTCTTCTCAGTTATTGGTAACTTCTAGTTCATTAACTGAAGATTTTTATAAAGCATTTTTGAAAAAAAATGCGAGTGATAAAGAGCTCGTCTTAATAGGACGAATTTGTGTATTTGTTGTTGCTTGTGTTGCAATTACGTTGGCACATAATCGAGATAGCTCAATTTTAGATATTGTGAGTAATGCATGGGCAGGGTTTGGTGCAGCGTTTAGTCCTTTAGTTGTGTTGTCTCTTTTATGGCGAAGAACAACCGGTTGGGGAGCGCTCACGGGAATGATTTCTGGGGCTGTAACCGTTATTATCTGGATTTTAATTAAAGACGAAATTGGCATGTCTGTGGTATACGAAATGATCCCAGGACCGTAAAATAGGTGAAGAGTTTGATAAAGTGCAGCTTCAATTAGAAGAACTTCGATAGTGTTTATTGGTTTTATCGGAACTTATTAGATGTCAGCTTTAACTATTAGAAAAGCAGTGAAAAATGATAGCCAATTGATTTTAGACTTTATTCTTCAATTGGCTGAATATGAAAAGCTGGCACATGAAGTTGTTGCAACTCAGATTCAACTTGAGCAGGCTCTTTTTGCTAGTACTCCTTGCGCCTACGTTATTATTGCTGAGTTAGATAATAAGCCAGTTGGTTTTGCACTTTATTTTTTTAATTTCTCAACTTTTTTAGCAAAACCAGGGCTTTATCTAGAAGATCTTTTTGTGGTGCCTGAAGCAAGAGGCAAAAAGGTTGGTAAAGCTTTGCTAATTGAACTGGCTAAAATTGCATTAGACAGCGATTGTGGCCGGTTTGAATGGTGGGTGCTCGACTGGAATACCAGTGCCATTGATTTTTACCGAAGCATTGGTGCTAAAGGTATGGATGAGTGGACCGTCCAGCGAGTTGATGGTGATGCGCTGGTTCAGTTAGCCAACAGCCAATATAAATAACTAAAAGGTTAAACACGCCCTAATATTCTTAGAACAACTTGCATCAATCGAGTCTGTAGCACAAAATATCATTAACACCCTAAAGACAATGAATATTTCGGCAAATGGATTTCCGAGAGAAACTCCATGTTAATGACGATAAGTACAGTTAATAATCATGCCTATTTCGATTGATTTTAAGCCTATATCAAAAAAAATAATTGATAATACGTTATTGCTAACGCCTAACTCTCGTACTCAAAAAGCTTTGATTGCAGGGCATTTAGAGTCGCTGCAAGAGGGGGAGGTTGTCTATGCGTTGGATATACAGTCGTTTTCTCATTGGATAACTTACCTTTGGGAAGAGCTTTCTTTTATTGAGCCATTACCAACAATTGTCGGCAATTTGGAGTTAAAAACCTGGCTGAAAGAGCAGATTAGTGCGGACAGCAACTGGCAGTTAACGAATGAATTAGGGGTTGCGGAAAAACTACTTGAAGCTTACCAAACGTTATCGCAGTGGGGTTTATCTCTTGAATCTATGAGTAATTTAGAAGAGTTAAATGTAGCAGAAACTGTAGAGAGTCAATATTTTGTACATTTTATTGAGCAACTGGAAATATTTTTGGCTGAAAAAAGGCTACTTCCTCGTTTTCAACAGCTTTCTTATTTACTGCAAAACAAAAAAATATTACTCCCTTTTTTACCCAAAAAAATAATATTGGTTGGGTTTAATCAATTGACACCAATTGAGCAAATTTTTCTCGATTTTTGTAAAAGTCATCAGGTTGAAATTGATGAATACAGCCCGCGAAGAGAGCAGAAAGAAACTCAGCGAGTCGAATTAAGTGATCTGAAAGAAGCGATCTGTTTTTCTGCAAAAATGGCGAGTAAAATTACTCAGCAATATCCTGATGCCAATATTGGTATTGTGGTACATCAATTATCTAATCACCTTAATTTAGTACATCAAATATTTAGCGAAGAATTTCAGCCTGATGAAGCTTTGCCATGGCAGTCTCTGGAGAAAATTCGTTATAACGTTTCTGCTGGGCAGCCTTTATTAGATATGCCAATGATTTCGGTAGCTATTAAACTATTGAGTTTGGATTATAAAGGTGTTGATTTACAAACACTCTATCTGCTAAAAAATTCGCCATTTATCGAATGGGGGGAAAGTGTAGGGGATATCAGTGCTTTTTTACATGATCAATGTATGAAGGCTTATCAAAGCTATTCTTATGATTATTTATTACAAGCAATTAAGACATCGAATAACGCAAAAAATTTATTTTTACTTGAATCTCGACTTAATGAATTGCAAAAAATGACCGTTGGTGCAAAACCCATGAATGTATGGGTTGATTGGTGGAAAAGCCGCCTCTCTGATTGGGGGTGGGGAACTACGTTGGGACTGGAGCCATCTGAAGAAAAACAAATGGAAGAATTCTATTCTGCAATGATTGAGTGTGCTAATTTAACACGCTTTTATCCGACCTGTTATTTTTCTCAAGCAAAAGATTACTTACTACAACATATTCGACAACGACCTTTTCAATTACCCAGCGATAGAACTAACGTCCATGTTTTAGGTGTTTTAGAAGCTGCTGGACTCGAGTTTGATTATTTAATTTTAACTGGATTTCAGCGAGATAATTGGCCACAAAAAGCAACGCTTAATCCTTTTTTATCGGTTGCATTACAACAAAGCTACCAAATGCCAGGTAGCAGTGCAGAAAAAGAGTATCAATATAGTAAAAGCCTTTCGGAATCTTTATTAGCTGGGGCTGACTACTTGTGGGTGACTCAATTTAAAGATGAAGAAGCTGCAAGCAGCGAGTCACCATTTTTTAGTGAAATTCCTCTAGTGTCGATAACGGGTTTTGAATATAAAAAAGAAAAACAAAAATGTTTGCCTGATTATTTTTGGCTACAAGATGAAAAAATTAATTTACCTGATTTGCAAGTTAAAGGGGGAGCTTATTTGTTGAGTCAGTATGCTGCTTGTCCTTTTCGAGCTTTAAGTAATTTTCAGTTTAATTTAAAAGTACCTGAAAAAACTCAATTAGGTATTCAAGCAAAAGTGAAAGGTGCTTGGTTGCATAAAGCCTTAGAGTTACTTTGGTTAGAATTACAAACACAAGAAAATTTGCTTTCATTATCAGACTCTGAAGTGAGTGAATTGGTAACTCAAGTTTTAATACAAGCTCAACAAAAGTATGAAAGTCAACTATATGCACGTGCAGATGAACCTGTTATTCAGTTAGAATTTCAAAAGCTTCATCAACAAATATTACAGTTCTTAGCTTTAGATAAAACACGTGAAAGCTTTAGTGTTGTACCTGAACTAAAAAAATCTTTAACTTTGGGGAAGTTATCCTTTGAAATGCGTATTGACCGAATTGATTATAGTGATCAGCAAACTATTGAAATAATTGATTATAAAACCGGTAATACTGATTTTAATAAATGGATGGGCGCGCGTCCTGAAGAAGCCCAGATGCCAGCTTATGTCATAGCATGTCAGACTGAATCTATAACTAGTTTGAATTATGCCAAGATAAAAACAGGAGAAGTAAACTATAGTGGTGTGCGTTTTAAACCAGCTATTAGTTCAGCTAATGAGTCTATGTCAAATATAGATTTTTCGTTCCAGTTTTATGAAAAAAATCAGTTGCAGGAAAAAGATAAAACAAAATTAATTTTGTCCAAGTTTGATTTGAAACCTGATGCTAATCTTTTAACTGAGTGGAAATTACATTTAACTCAACTAGCAGATAATATTGCTTGTGGGAATATGCCTGTATCGCCACTTAAAGCTATTGAGACTTGTCGTTATTGCGAGTTTTCAGATTTCTGTCGTATTAATGAGGAACAACCATCAAGCAGTGATATCCAGTTGGCCTCTACAGCTTTAACTGAAAACGGTGAGAGAGAGTTGTTGTCGCTGGAGACATTATTATGAGCCGTTTAAAAGATAATACTCCGGTGATTGATCAATATATCAGGGATGAACTGTTAGAGCCTACTCAGTCATTTATTGTTCAGGCTCCTGCCGGCTCAGGAAAAACAGAACTATTAACTCAGCGAATTTTAGCGCTATTAGCAATTGTTGAAAAGCCAGAAAATATTTTAGCAATAACGTTTACTAAAAAAGCCGCAGCAGAAATGCGAGGTCGTGTTGTCTCCGCATTAGAAATGGGCAAGCAAGCTGAACCGGAGGCTTCACATGAAAAACAACGTTGGCGATTGGCAAGAAAAGTTTTAGAAAGAGATCAACAATATCTCTGGTATTTAACGGAGAATTCATCAAGACTTAATATTACCACCATCGATAGTTTGTCATTGTCTTTAACTAATGCTTTACCTTTGTTATCACAGACGGGTATTTTGCCAAAGCCAGAAGAAAATGCTGAGCCTTATTATTTAAAAGCAGCTGAAGCATTAATTAATTCTGTAAAAGATGATAGTGAAATTTCTCAAGATATTTTAAGTTTGCTTAAACATAAAGATAATAACGTATCACTAGTTACTTCATTAATTGCACAAATGTTAAGCAAACGGTTGCAATGGATGGGAAGTGTTAGCCAACATGCTAAACATTTTGATCAAAACCAATTGTTGATTTCATTACAGAAAATCATTAGTGAAAAGCTTCAGTTGGTTTACCAAAAGTTTCCGAGTGATGTTATTGCTGAGCTACCTGATTTATTGAATCAAGCAAGGGAAGTACTGTCGAAAAAAGATAAGGTGAATAAACCTTTTATTTTATCTTTACCTGAATTGAGTTCGATAACGAAACCAACCTATCAGGACTTATCTGTTTGGAAAGCTATTGCGGAATTGTTATTAAAAGCTGCACCTAAACCTGAATTTCTTTCTCGTTTTAATGTGAGTAATGGTTTTCCTTTAGAAAAAGAAGGCAAAGATCAACTTGAAAAAATGCAGCTCAAAAAAAACAAACAGCAAGTATCAAAAATTGTTAAAGATTTATCTCAATATGGTGGTTTTGAGGAGCTTTTAGGACAAGTCAGAAGTTTACCCGACGACATTGATCAAGCTCTTATGCAAGAAGCTTTAACCTCAGTAGTAAAGCTTTTACCCATTGCCGTAGGACATTTGAAACTGATTTTTAAACAGTACAATATTGTTGACTTTCCTGAACTTGCAATCGCATCTTTAGATGCATTAGGGCATCCTGATAGCCCGAGTGATTTGGCATTATCGCTGGATTATCGTTTAGAGCATATTTTAATTGATGAGTTTCAGGATACTTCTTCTCCGCAAATTGAGTTAATTAAAATGTTAACTGCAGGATGGGATGGCTCACAACAACGTAGTTTGTTTTTGGTTGGTGATCCTATGCAGTCTATTTATCGTTTTCGTGATGCCAATGTAAGTTTGTTTATGAAAATTAGAGAGTTGGGAATCGGGCAAGTTAAACCTACTTTTAGACAGCTACAAGTAAACTTTCGCTCTAATCAGGTCGTTGTTGATTGGGTGAATCAACAGTTTTCCAGAATTATGCCACAACAGGAAGATTTGACTTTTTCTGCCGTGGGTTATGCAAGTTCAGTAGCGTTTAATGAGTTTAGTCAAGACTCTCAAGTGAATTGTTTTTTGACTGTTGATGCGAATGAACATTTTTCGCAAGCAGAAAAAATTGTATCATTAGTTAACGAGCACTTAAGTGACAATTTACAACGCGATAAAAAACAAACATTAGCTATTCTTGCTCGAGGAAGAAATCATCTTAAAGAAATTATTCAACTTTTAAATCAAAATTCAATTGCTTATCAAGCGGTAGATATTGACCGCTTGTCTCAAAAAATTCTAATTAAAGATATTACTAATTTAGCTTTTGCACTGTGTGATTTATTTGACGAATTGAGCTGGGTAAGTTGCATGCGCTCACCTTGGTTTGGGCTAACTTTAAATGATATACGTATTGTTATGACTCAGTCAGAAGCTAATTTATCGATGCCTCAGCGAATCGCTAATACCATTGAATTTATGTCCACAGAGTCAGCTCAACGCTGTTATAAGTTACTACCGTTACTAAATGCAACCATAGCATATAAAGGAAGAAAGCCTTTTCGAAAATGGATCTTTGGTTGCTTTAAAGCATTAGGTGGTTTACATCAGTTAGATTTTGATTCTGAACATGATGATTTAATGGTTTGTTTGGACAAGTTAAGCGAGCTGCAAGAAGGAGGAGAGCTTAATGATCGGCAATTAGTTATCGATGCGATCGAAAAACTTTTTGCTGCACCTAATCCCAATGCTGATGAGCAAGTACAAGTCATGACAATTCATAAGTCAAAAGGTTTAGAGTTTGATACTGTTATTTTGCCAAGGTTAGATGCTAGCAAGCCGGTTCCTGATGCAGCATTGTTAAAGTGGACTGAAGTTATTGATAATCAAGGATATTCACATAATTTATTAGCTATTTCAAAAGAAGTAGGACAAGAAAATGATAGCATTTATCGCTACATTGCTTATTTGGACTCTGAAAAGTCAAAATATGAAGATCAGCGAGTACTGTATGTTGCTGTGACCCGTGCAAAAAAGAAACTTTATTTACTAGGGAATGTGAATACGGATAATAAAACTGGCGAAATCAAAAAGCCTTCTTCAGGAAGTTATTTAAATTTACTGTGGGAAGGTATCGCTGATAGCTTTGATAGTATATCTACTCAAACTGTCGATAGAAATACTCAACATGTGGGGCTTTATAACTCTAGATTAATAAAACGTGTAAATATAAAGCGGGCGTTAGAAATCCCACATGAGAATTATTTTTCTGACTTATCCACAAATAACGGTGAAAGGCTTGCACATGATGAGAATGTTTCTGATAATATTTCATTGGTGAGCAATCAAACGTCTGCTTTAAAGTCAAATGAATCAGAATCTCAAGTGGCTAGTTATTCAGATGAAGTTCATGATTATTTTTTTGAAGGAGCTACTCGTGTAACTTCTGAAATGGCTACCGCAATAGGTACGGTTTTGCATCGTCAACTACAGTGGATTAGTGAAAATTATAGAGAAGGTTTTGTGTTGTCAGAAAACTGGGAGGCTATAACTGAATCTCAATTACTATCTACTTATCATTTTTCTAAAAAAGATGAACTGAATTTAGCTGTTGAAAAAGTATTGCTCGGGGTTAAAAATACATTACAGGATCCGTTTGGCCGGACATTACTCAACGCGAAGAATAATTCAGCCAGTGAATTGATGTTACATAAAAAAATAGAGTATGGAAGTTTTTTGACTCGAATTATTGATAGAACTTTTATTCAAAATGATATTCGTTGGATTGTAGACTATAAATCATCGATGCCGGAGCTAAATGAAAGTAAAGAAGAGTTTCTTAACCGTGAAAAATCACTTTATCTATTGCAGTTAACGGATTACTTTAAAATGTTTGCTAAACTGGAAGAGAGAAAAATAGTGGCAGGGCTATACTTTCCATTATTACCACATTTTGAAACTGTCATCGAGAGTTAAAAATGAATTCTACATTAGTACGCTTTTTATTATTACTGGGAATTTTGGCTTTATTAATTTTCGTTATGAAAAGCTATTTAGTTCCTCAATTAACAAACAGCCAAAATGGTTGGGTTTCTGAATTAATGGAGTCTTTTTCTGGCGTATTAGACGGAAGCTATTCTAATGAAGGATCATCGAATGATACTAACCAAATGGATATGCTAGAAGTTAATGATAATTTAACTAATAAAAATAAGATTCATCCGACCACTGAGAGGGAGAAGCAATCTCTTTATAGATGGATTGATGAAAAAGGTAACACTCAATATACCCAAGAACTTCCTGATGAAAATATTGATTATGAGGTGGTGAGTTATCGAGAGTCAAAAAAGCAGCTTTCTTCAACGAGTCAAAGGTTTCCCAGAAATTATTCTCAGTTACCTAAAACGCAGCGTGTAGATAGTAAAAAATCAAGTGAAGAGCAAAAGAATACAGGGGAAGTAAAGCCAAGTTTTGAGATTCCATTACAGTGCAAAGCAAAATATAGTCGCTTATCTGGGTATGAGAAAAAATTAAGCCGCTCAAAAGAGGTTGTAGAAAGTATCTGGTTACAGGATTATTGCACCGCTTTATCTGAACTAATTCAGGAAGGTTGTGTTGTCCCTAAAAAAGTTGTTAAGTTTAATCAATATTGTCCAGTTCGTTATCGATAGGATGTCGCCTAAATAAAGTTTAAATATAAAATTCTTCTTTTTTATATCGCTGTTATTGTTACATTATCAATAAAAGCGAGAAAAGTTCCTCATAATACCAAAATAATCTAAAAAAAATCTTGATTCCATCCTAGATTGTCTATGCTTAAGACTGGAAAAGAATAAATATTCTAGCATTCAGAATATTTTTCTACTGAATTAATACTCCATGTGCAATTACTGATTAGTTGTTTTTTATCGCCGCCAATATGTGCACATGTTATTTTCAATAAAATTAGTTTCGGAGACTATTCATGAATTTGAGACCCAACTTCAATCTCAATCAAATTTCTAAATCCGTTAAGACCGCTATTGCGTGTGTTGGCGCAACTATGATTATTTCACCTTCTATTTATGCTGCAGAAGAAGATGGGGACGAACGTATTGTTATTACGGGGTCACGGATTGAGAGGACTAGTGCCCAAATGACAACACCTACCACTATTATTGATTCGTCAACGATAATGATGACAGGCGCAAAAAATGCAGGAGATTTATTGCATCGTTTTCCTGCATTACTTGATGGTGTTGGTGGAGCTACCCACAATGATTACACCGATCGTGATTTGGGTAATGCCGGTTTAGAGTTATCTAATTTGCGTGGACTGGGCGCTGCAAGAACTTTGGTATTGGTGAATGGGCGACGTCATGTCGCAGGCGCTGCTGGAACATCGGCGGTTGATTTAAGTATGATCCCAATTGCTATGATTGCTCGAGTTGAGATTATCACTGGTGGTGCCTCTGCAATCTACGGTGCTGATGCGGTAACCGGTGTTGTTAACTTTATTATGGTTGAAGGCTTTGAGGGGACTCAAGTCGATGCATCCTATGGGCAAACTGCGGAAGGTGATGGTGATCGAAAAGATGTTGGCATCACTTGGGGGAGAAATATCAATGGTGGCAAAACTAATATCACAGCGCATTTGAGTTTTTCTGACGAAGAAGAAATTCCAATGACGGCAAGAGATTACTCGAGTCTTTATCCTGTATTTATTGGAAATCCAGCTAATACAGGCCCTGATGATGGTATTCCAAACACTGTCCTTGGGCTTAATGGTCGCTTTGAAGTGTTAACCGAAGAAGGGATGTTTTATGTGTTTAATGGTGCAGGTTATGATCGTTTTGTGATTGACCGAAATGATGGAACTTTCAGACCGTTTCAAAGTGGTAACCCTTGTGGTGGTATTTTGTGTGATGGCGGCGACGGCTTTAATACACAAGAAACCAATACGCTCAATTCGCCAAGTGAAAGGGTTTTGTTTAATGCCAGTGCACGCCATGAAGTTAATGTCGATTTAGGAATAACAGGAAATGTGAAATATGCAAAAACTGAATCTGCGGCATCGAATCAGCCTGTGATTTTTCACGATGGTGGTTTAGGTCCAATTCTGACATTACAACCCGATAACCCTTATCGACCAACTGAGTTAGATGGTGCGGGACCGGTATTCCTGGCTGTGGCGGGACCACTGGCCAGAAATAATAATATTCGTGAAACTACGCAGTTAACTTTTGGGCTTGATGGATTAATCGGAGAATATGAATTTGATGCTTATATCCAACACGGAAAAGTAGAATCAGAGATTAATGCACGTGACGTCTTGATTGCTAATTATTTTGAAGCTTTGGATGTGACAACTGATGGGGGGGGCAATCCTGTTTGTCGTAGTGGTAATGCAGCTTGCGTTCCATATAATCCGATTAATAATCAGGCTTCACTTGCTGCACTGGCCGGGGACGACGCACGTCAAATTCTTCTCAGTAACAAGGAGCAATTGAACAAAATGTTGTCGCTTTTTCCATGAATGGTGATTTGATGGAAAACTGGGCTGGCACCATTGCTTTTGCTGCTGGGTTGGAATATCGTCAGGAAAAATCTTCTGATAAGCCGGATCCTTTATTGCAGGCAAGAGATCCTGATGGGGTAGGCTCTGGTTTGGTTGGACGTACCGCAGGTGCTACTCGAGAGTTAAATTCATATTTATTGCCAACTGTTGGTGACTACAATGTAAGTGAGGTTTACGGTGAGGCCATTATTCCACTTGTATCCGATGCGACCTGGATTGATGCGCTCGACTTTGAAGTAGCAGCAAGGTATTCAGATTATAGCTCGGGTTTTGATACAAGCACTTATAAAACGGCACTTAACTGGGCTGCAACTAAAGAATTTAGAACTCGAGCAACTTATTCCTTTGCTGTGCGAGCACCAAATATCAATGAACTTTATAGTCCTTCACAATTGGGCTTCTCATTTGTAACTGATCCTTGTGATGCTGTTAACCGTGGCCCAAGTGATAGTAATGTAGCGACAAACTGTCGAGCACTTGGTTTACCTGATAATTTTTCTTCTGACGCTCAAACATCGACGCGATTAGTTGAATTTAGTGGTAATCAAGAACTTAATCCTGAAGAAGCTGAAACATTCACATTTGGTTTTGTAATAACACCATCTGCTAATGTTAATATATCAATTGACTATTGGGACATGGAAATCACTGATGCGATTACTAATTTTGATCCAAGTGATATCTTGCTGAACTGTGTTAGTGGTTCTTCATTAGATGCGGATTATTGTAATCGCATAAATAGAGATGCTAACGGGCAGATTACGCGTATTCAAACGAGTTCTATCAATGCTTCTAAATTTTCAGCGACAGGTACCGATCTTGAACTGCAAGCATACTGGCCTGTATATAATGGTGAGTTAGGTGTATCAGTAACTGGCACTTATTTAGATGAACGAGAGTTCCAGCAAAATACGGCAGATCCTGATGATGTGATCAGTTTAGCCGGACTCGTTGGTACACCGCGTTTTCGTTCATTGATAACGACTTCTTATACTGAGCTAAACTTTGGTGTTCATTGGACGGTTAATTATATCAGTGAGAGTACTTACACTAGTGCTCTAAGAACAATAGATCAAGCTGAGTGGCCTGCAGGATTTGATAATAAGGTTGAAGCCTATGCTTATCACAACTTGAACTTTAGTTATACCTTTGATGAAACATACAATGTTTACTTTGGTATTGATAATGTTGCGGATAAAGCGCCGCCTCTTTTACCGGGATTAAATGCTGGAGGTTTAATGTATGATGGTTTTGGACGCCAATATTATTTAGGTCTACAAGCTAAGTTTTAAAAGTAATATTTTAAAGAGGTATTATTCTCTTGAAAAAAATAAAAAACGCCGAACTATTCGGCGTTTTTTTACGATAAACTAGATTCTTAAAGCGAAAAGTAACAACTTTGATACTCTCCATTTTCTATTTCTAAGTAGTGTCCTTTTTCCTCCCAGTCACTTAATACAATTCTTTTTACGGTTTTTTCATTATTCAATTGATATGTATGCATACCTTCTCGATGAGTATGGCCATGTATTAGCCAATCGTAATTATATTGTTGGAAGTTATCGATAACAGCTTCTTGATTAACATCCATTATTTCTGATGTTTTATTTTTTTGCTCAGCCATACTTTTTTCACGTAAACTTTGGGCGTAAGCCAGTCTATTTTCCAGTGGTTGAGACAAAAATTGCCGTTGCCACTCTGGTGTTCTTACCATTGTTCGAAAGTTTTGATATTCGATATCATCCGTGCAAAGTACATCACCATGCATTAAACCAACTTTTTTATTTTGCCAGACACACTCGTAAGGCTCATCCAAAATTATACCGCCGGTTAATTTGGAAAACTGACTGCCTAATAAAAAGTCGCGATTGCCGTGCATAAAGTAAAGCGGTTTAGTGCGTGCGTAATTTTGAAAAATTTGAATGATTTCTTGATTAAAATCATTCAAATTATCATCTCCAACCCAAACTTCAAACAAATCACCAAGAACAAATAACTGTTGGCTTTGGGGAGCAATATGTTGCATGAAATGTTGGAACAAAGCTGTTAGATGTGGTCGTTCTTCGCAGAGATGCAAATCAGATATAATGTGTATTTTATGAGACATATTTACCTTGCACGATTAAAAAATGACTTGCAATTTTAGTGATTATTCGACGGATACTTTTAAAATTTCTACAGGAATTTCTGGAACATCCTGCATACCTTTGGTAACACCTGTTTCAACGGAACGAATTTGATTAACTACTGTCATTCCATCAACAACTTCGCCGAAAACTGCATATCCCCAACCTTGAGATGTTTCTGATTTAAAATCTAAAAATTCATTATCTTTCACGTTAATAAAAAATTGCGCGGTTGCTGAGTGAGGATCCATGGTGCGTGCCATTGCTACGCTACCAACTTTATTTGATAAACCATTTTGTGACTCACATTCTATCGGAGCTTCAACTGGTTTCATATTGAGATCTTTATCGAAGCCACCACCTTGGATCATAAAGTTTTCAATGACACGGTGAAAAATAGTTCCTTCATAATGTCCTGCCTCAACATAACGTAAAAAATTTTTAACGGTTTCTGGGGCTTTTTCTGAGTTTAACTGAATTTTAATATCACCTAGATTTGTATGAAAAATAACCATGCTGTCGCTCCAAATAAGAAAGTCGTGATCTTACCGTAATCTATTGCAAATGAGAATGAGAGATCACTTGTGTTTTAAGTTGTGTTCAGAATAAATGAGTGGTTGTGGAGGAAAAATAAAGTACAAAAATGAGAATATTGAGTGATGAGGCTTATTTAATCCCTTCTGTGAGATGTTAGAATAAACTGATTAAGTCAGGCATCAGGCAAAACTTTTTATTCTTTAGTCGAGAATAAATAGGGGTGCGTTACTTAGGTAAGACATTTATAATGTTTCAGGTTAATCGACATAATGCATTATTTAAAAACATAAGATAAAAAGCCTATTATAGAAAATAAGCTATTTAAACACATATTCGCATAAATCTCGGTATTGTTATTATTTTTGGAGCTTTATTTACATGTTACGTATATACGATAGTCTTACTCAAAAGAAACAGGAGTTTAAACCATTAGAGCCAGGCAAAGTGCGTATGTACGTGTGTGGGATCACTGTTTACGATTATGGGCACGTGGGACATGCGAGAACTTTTGTTTCATTTGATATCATCGCTCGTTATTTAAGGTTTTCTGGTTATGAATTGACCTACGTGAGAAATATCACCGATATTGATGACAAAATTATTACCCGAGCGAATCAAAATAATGAATCTATCGATATTGTAACCAACCGTTTTATCGACATAATGCATGAAGATTTTGATGCGTTAGGTATGTTACGTCCAGATATATCACCTAAAGCAACTGAGTCTATTCAAGAGATTATTGAAGTTATTCAACAGTTGATAGATAAAGGATATGCTTATCAAGGTGAGAATGGAGATGTTTATTATCACGTTCCCAAGTTTAGCGATTTCGGCAAACTTAGTTAGCAGAATCTGGAAGCCTTACAGGCTGGTGAGCGGGTTGATGTAGCTTCGGATAAACAAAACTCAATGGATTTTGTGTTATGGAAAGTAGCTAAACCCGAAGAGCCTAGCTGGGGTTCTCCTTGGGGAAATGGACGGCCTGGTTGGCATATTGAATGTTCGGCCA
>JAUIHB010000038.1 GCA_030432465.1 Gammaproteobacteria bacterium | reverse complement strand
CGAGAAATCTTGAAAAAGATATTGTCCATGGTTTTGTATCAGGTACGGATGACTACCTAACCAAACCATATCGTACTTCAGAGTTAATACTAAGAATAAAAGCCTTATTACGTAGGAAATTTAAAGCTGATAAAAAGCAATCTCCAACAATTCAAATGAATGGATTTACAATCAATTGGGAAACACGGCAAATCAAATCTGATTCTCAAATTATTCATCTCACAAAAACCGCATTTGATATTCTCTCTTATTTATTCGAACATATTAATACCCCCTGTAGCCGAGAAGATATTCTTAATACTGTTTGGGGTGAAGAAGTGTACGTTGACAACAGAACTGTGGACAACTTTATTTCAAATCTAAAAAAGCAACTAAAATTAACAGAGAATTCTTCATTTCAAATTAAAACAATCCGTGGCATTGGCTACCAGCTCAGTCAGATACCCACAAATTGATTCTTAAATAACATAAAAAAATGCCACAAAAGTGGCATAAAAATTTGGAGAAAACAAAAAGAAAATAAGTTTATCCATGAGTTAACTCATCCGTCATCCCCTCAATCTTTGGACGATGCATAAAAACTCAAAAGTATATGTCTTGCCCAATATATCACCCAAAACAAATACCAACTATGGCAACCTAACTTATTCTCCTAATGTTTGTGTGTTTTCATAGCCCTAGACTAAACTAAAAAACAACGAAAACACACTGCGCCAAGAGCACATCTAAGATACACCTTAGACGCAAAAAAAAGATAACATTATTACTTATTTAGAGCAAGATAAAAAATTAAATATTTGAAAAGAAGGTACTTAATATTGTAAACGTTATAAGTCTATCATATTGATTTATAATAAATATTAACCGTGTCACTAAAAAAGTCCAAAAAAACACCTACCTTTACGAAACAATCAAAATTGGTAATTGACTGAGACAAAAAACCTGATAAAGTTAGCCCAAGAACCACCTCATATCCAATCTGAGAACATACCAATCATGGCTTACTTGGAAAAAGAAGATCTCATTGTCCTCAACCGAAACGGCGAGCAATTAAAAAGTGTCATTCGTCATCTGCTTGAGGAGTTCCCTAAATCTGCGCGCACTATTTCAGGTATGTCTAAATGGTTAAATGTCAATCGCTCTAATAGTCAGCGCATATTAAACTCAATTAATAAGAGCCATAATGGCAAAGATGTTCTCTGTATGCTTCCCGGAGTAGCAGGTTTAAAAGAATTTATTGAGCAATGCAAACGCAAGAAAATAACACCAGTTTTAATTGTTGAGGCAACCAAAGCATTTGAGACATTTCAAAACAATATCAAACAATATAGCCGTTCACATTCAGAGTTAAAACGAATGTTAATCGACTCAACAAATGATTCTTTAGAAAATTCAAAAGAAGCAACTGCAAGTAAACGCAAAAAACATTATCAAGTTAGCAAAGAACTTATCGGTGAAAGTACAGAGTTTTTATTCGCCACTTATGTTCTTAAAGTCAATGAAAAGCGACCTCAATGCTTACAAGAAATTGCATTGATCTCAAAACAAGGTAACTCACGACAAAGTTCTGCGCGACCATTTTTTCAATATTATAGTCACGTAAACAACCCCGATTTTAAAAAGCCGAAATTACTAACAAACGATAGTCCCTTCGATGATGAGCAGTTTAGCGTAGGAATTGTAAAAGATTATTCAAGCACAAAATTAATCGAAGGTTATTCAGGCTATTCAAAAATGCTTTCGTCACTTATTTTCAATAATATGAAGGATGATGATAAGCCTTTTGATGCAACATACTTATTCCATAACCCGGACGAAATTGAGAACCCATTAACCAGTAATACTAATAGTAGTTCAACTGCGATATCGATTAAAAACCCAACAAAACATTTAATAATGATGGTATTTATTGAAAGAAAACTTGATATTCGCAGTACTGTTAATGTTGGTTGCTATTCTGGTAGCAATATCCCTGAAGGAGACTTAAGTGTCGATGAAGTCTGGAACGATAAACTCCCTGAGTTTCCAGAATTAAAAATAGTTAGCCAAAACTCCCCTGTTGCAGTTGAAAGCCACAACAAAGAGTATGGCCATCTGACGGACTACTTATTTAAACATGTTGGCTTAGACAAAAATGATTATGTCTGTTATTTAATGGATGTTTCTTATCCTATCTGGTCAACATCATATCGAATTTATTTTGAGCATAGTTAAAACTTTTAGTCACTATAAACCGCTGCAACAGGTAACCGACGTCCCATACCAAAACTGCGTTGCTGAACACGTATTATTGGTGGTGCCTGACGACGTTTAAATTCAGCTTTATTGACCATATTATGAATTATAGAAATTTCTTTATCAGAAATATCATAGTGTTCGATTAGTTTTTTACAACCATCGATTTCTGTTTTATTCAAAAGGTCTCCTTCAATATATAGTTTTAAAATAGCATCTAATAATGGATACTCAGGTAAAGCGTCGCTATCTTTTTGATCTTCTGACAATTCTGCACTAGGCTCTTTTTCAATAATACTAAGAGGAATAATTTCTTTTTCTGCCTTTTGATTAAAATGCTTTGCAAGTTCATAGACCTCCATTTTATATAAATCACCGAGAGGGTTAATCCCCCCATTCATATCGCCATAGAGCGTTGCATAGCCGACACTCATCTCGCTTTTATTTCCAGTAGAGATCACTAAAGCACCAAAGTGATTACTAAACTCCATAAGAATTCTCCCGCGAATTCTTGCCTGAATATTCTCTTGAGTTAATCTTGATGGGTGTTCACCGCTCATAGTTTCAAAGCGTTTGATAGCAATATCAAACTCTTCGGCAATAGATGCCTTAAGTAATTTAATGCCCAAATTATCACAAAGCTTAACAGAATCATCAACACTACCTTTCGAAGAAAAGTAAGAAGGCATAGTAATCGCAGTAACATTATCCGCACCCAGAGCTTCACAACAAATTGCCAAAGTTACTGCCGAATCAATACCTCCCGAAGAGCCGACAACTACCTTTTGAAAACCACACTTATTAACATAATCCCGAATACCGAGTACTGTTTGCTGTAATATTAACTCTCTATGATTAATCTCTGAAAACTCCCGCTCATCTTCATTTATCTTTGTTAAATCGATATAAGAAACTTGCTCTACAAAACTCTGCATTTGTTTCACCAATAATCCTTTCTGGTTAGTAACAAAGCTTGCACCATCAAAAATCAGCTCATCATTACCACCAACTTGATTGACATATACAACCGGTGCATTACATTTTTTAGATATTTTTTTAATTACTGAAAATCTTTGTCGCATCTTGCCTAAATTACTCGGGGATGCATTGATACTAATTATCAAATCTAATGGTTCTTGTTTTAACTCTTCAACAGGATCTGAAACATATTTAAAATTATTTGTTCTCGACCAAGCATCTTCACAGATCAGAAAACCTAATTTCATATTTTGATGTTCAAATACCGCCTTGTTAGTTCCAGCCTCAAAATGGCGAGCTTCATCAAATATATTATAGGTAGGCAGCAAGCGCTTATGATACTCAAATATTTTTTGACCGCGACTTAAAATAACTAAAGCGTTATGTAAAGGTTTTCCATTTTCTGAGTAATTACGACAAACAACCCCTAAAACAATGCTACAAGATTTATTTTCTGTTGCCTGTATCAACGTCTGTAATGCTCTATTCTGAGATTCAATAAAAGAAGACTTAACCAATAAATCTTGAGGGTAATATCCTGTTAAAGCAAGTTCACTACAAACCAAAATAGAATTTTCGTGTGCTACAGTTTCATATGCCTTTAAAATCTTATTCAAATTTCCCTGTATACCACCAACCGTAAAATTTAATTGTGCCATTACAACTTTCATTACAGCTCCTTAGTAAACAATATTTCATTTACATCAAACGTTAAATTTCTGCGTCATATTGAGATCAAAAACCTTTCTCAAATAAGCTAAATACTCTTTATCTTTACACATAGTTTTCCCTGGACTATCACTAATTTTTGCTACAGGTTGTCCATTACAAAGAATCATTTTCATCACAATACTTAATGGTTTGACTCCAACATCATTAGTCAAATTAGTCCCTATACCAAAAACCAAATTCGTTTTCTCATGAAAGGCTTCAAGTAATTCAAACGCCAACGGAATATCCAAACCATCACTAAACACCAAGGTTTTAGTTTTTGGGTCTATTCCTAACTTTTGATAATGCGCTATCATTTTTTTTGCCCATTCAAATGGACATCCACTGTCATGTCTAACACCATCAAATAACTTGGCAAAATATCGGTCAAAATCTCGGATAAAGGCATCAACACCAACCACATCGGTCAGCGCTATTCCTAAATCTCCTCGATATTCTTTAGCCCAAAAATCCAGTGCTGTTTTTTGGCTATCAACTAATCGAGGCCCTAGCGCTTGAAAAGCTTGTAAATATTCATGCGCCATAGTACCTAAAGGTTTTAAACCAAGTTCTCTGGCATAAAATACGTTACTGGTTCCCACTAAATTTTTATCGATTGCGCGATTTAAGTGCAATAACACTTCTTTCTGCCATTCTCGATTAAACCGACGGCGCGTTCCAAACTCCATAATTTCTAGTTTATCTTTTAACGGGTGTTCATTAATTAAATTAGTTTTGGCTTTTAAACGCTTTTTGCCCTCTTGCAAATCCACATCAACATGTTGATGACGTGCATAAACTTCTTCAACAATTGCCAAAATAGGCACTTCAAATAAAATAGTGTGCAACCAAGGACCAATAACTTTAATCGCTAGCTGTCCATCACTATCTTTACCAATATGTACATATTCTTCATTTAATTTAAATAAAGATAAAAACTGAACAAAGTCTGGTTTCAAGTAATAGATTTGACTTAAATAGTAGGTTTCATTCTGAGTAAACTTAAGCTGACAAAGTGCGTTAATTTCATCTCTGATTTCTGCGGCATAAGGCATTAAATTCACATCATCATTTCTGCATTTAAATACATATTCCACTTCAGCTGCAGGGTAATGATGAAGTACAGCCTGCATCATGGTTAATTTATACAAATCTGTGTCAAGCAATGAGCGAATAATTGGTTTATTTTTATCCGCAGCTTCATTTTTATTTTTCATTGTGTCTATCCTTATTTTCGTTCAGCTTTAGTCAGTGGTCTTTCATTAATGGTTTAAATTATCAAGTACTCCCACTTGTTGCTCAATAACAATGCCAACCGCTAACATTTCATTTATCGCCTGCTCAATAGTATCTCGTGCAATACCGCGGCAAGCAGCTAAATTAACAACTACATTAAAGCCTGCTCGTTTTAACTGCAATGCAGTTGTTTTAACACAGTAATCTAACGCCAATCCACCAACAATCACATTCTCAATACCTTGCACCTTTAAGAACTCAATCACACCAGTACTCATAGTGTCTGATAAGTCATGATAACAAGCTCCATAGGGATGCATGTCTAGCTCGATACCTTTCCATACAAAAAAGTTATAATCAGCAGGGTTAGGTAACCCCTCAATTAATTCAAAGCCTTTGGTTCCCGGGACTGCGTGCTGATTCCAAGCAATATCTACGTTTTCCCCAACCACCTCAGAAAACATTGGACGTGTTTCATTAACAACCCAAATTGCTTGTGGACTATGCGCATCTTTTGAACCAACTCGGATTACAGCTAATGCAGCCTGAGCATTAAGATAAGGAACGATCTCAGTCCCACCTGCGACCGGTAACTCATCAGGACATATTGGGGTAAATGAATATTGGGGATCAACATCAAAACTTGCCGTTACCTGCTTATTCAATTTAATCATATTTTTCTCCTAAAATATTCTCATCTTTTTATCACTATGGTTAATAATCGATACTTTGATTAATTTTTCATATTGAGTTAAATCACTTGCAATAAATAGTTCACTTGATACACTATTAATAGTATACATCATACACGATTATGTCAAGGGAGCATATCTGATGAAAACTCAATTAAAAAAAACTAGAAAACGCATCGCAGTTATTGGCTCAGCATTCAATCCACCTCACTTAGGCCACAAAGACGTCATTGAGCAAGTTTATCGTGACTTCGATGAAATCTTATTAGTTCCCAGCTATCGACACGCCTTCGGGAAAAAAATGGAACCTTTTAAGCACCGCTTATATATGGCAAGCATGCTCGCTCAAGCTTTTCATCGAGAAAATGCTGTTCGATACCCTCAAGCTACACCGATAATCACATCAGATATAGAAATGCACATTGGTAATCAAAAGAGTGGGCCTGTTTTTACTTTTGATGTCTTAAATCAACTAGAAAAGTATTATCAGCAAGCTAATCTGGACTGTGAACTCCATTTTGTTGTTGGTCCAGATAATACCTCTTTTGATAGCTGGAAAAAGTTTTATAGAGGTGATGAAATCATACAGCGTTGGAAACTACATGGTGTCAGTGAAAGAGTTAATATTCGCTCAACAGATGTCAGGCGCCTTATGTCGAGCTTTCGTCGCCCCTTAAAACTATTTGAAGCTCGTTTGAAAACACAGGTGGAACAACCTATTGCACAATATATTTTTAATCATAAGCTCTATGGTGTTCATATATGAAAAATTTAACAATGTGTACCTCAAACATATTATTTGGCACATTCATGAACAATTTGTTTATCTGTTGTACACAAATATCTATAATCTAGGCGCAATATCGCGAATAACAACGATTAAAAAACCAGTAAAGTCAAGTTTATAGCCGTTTAGCAAACATTTTCACTTAGTTAAAGGAACATCAGTTGAAGGATTTTTTAAGCCTTAATGATATCAATTTAATTGAACGCCAAGGGGAAAGAATTAAATCCCAACTACGGCATTTCATTAATTTATTACCTCATAAGGCAAGAACAATGGGGGGTTTAGCTCTTTGGATTGGAGTCAGTCGCTCCACTAGCCAACGATTAATTCAAGTTATCAACCCAGAGTATAGTGGGAGTGATGTAATTGCTGGATTACCTTCACCACAAGGTTTTAATCAGTTTCTTACCGCAATAGAGTCTAAACCAGATAATCAAGAAATGATGCAGGCATTAGAGTCTGCCGCCAACACTTTGCACAAACTGTTAACCTTATTTAACTGCACCCATAACCAACTAAAACAGCGTCTAAAGCAGCACGATTACGAGCAAAATGCCAACTCAAAGGGCTTGGAAGAAGCTAGCGCCAAATCAATTTATCAAATGAACTGTGAAATTCATCAGGAAAGTATCGAGCTTAGCCTTGGTATAGATTGCGTGAAAGTGAATTCTGATGATCCACAATATTTATCCGAAGTGGTTATTGCTAATCGTCGTGGAGTTAAACTAAATGAAAATGCCAGACCTTTCGTCCAGTCATTTGTCGGCAACGATAAAAACTACACCATTAACAAGCCAGTTGTTGTTACCTCATCGCAAATTCCCGGCTTTGATATCAAGTCTCATCCTCAATTTTTGCTAGCCGACTTTTCTACACCACAGATTGAAGAGCTATTTATTGGGCATGGTAAACAAGGTAACTGCCAAATATTTGATATGGCTCGCTCGCTAAGCTCATCAATAAACAATACACAAACTCCCAACGAAGAAGCAGATACGTCTAAAGCCATTACTTTAGGTCACTATGATGCGACTTCTGAATTTAATCCACTACAAACATCAAAGAGCGTTCTTATTCACGGTATGGAGTGTCGTTATCCAACCAAACGTTTATTATTAATTTCTTTGCTTGAAAAGCAATTAGCCATTCGATCAATTGCTAAAACAGGTAATTACTCAAGCAATGCAACGGCACAAGAAGCAGGTTACTTACCTGAAGAGATCTGGAATGACCGTTTAACCGTAAAAACAACATTAGAATCTTTCGACCCTTGGCGAACGAAACTAAATCAGAGTTTTGGCGTTAGTGGTATTGACGAGATGGTAGAAAACGCACTCCATCTCAATCAATTAAGTCGTCAGGAGTGCGTCGGTTATTATCTGTTAGTTGACTACCCTATCTGGTTAACCACTCACAGAATTTATTTTGAGTTTGCTTAAAAATAAGCGGCTAAAAAATGACAAGAGATCATCCCCCCTGACAACCTCTTGCCGAAGGAGAAATAACTAATTTCTGCAGCTACCCACTTTTTCCCAAGTGGCGAACCATGTACCATGGTTTTGCTCAGGGTTACGATTGTAGTTCCACCATAATGCACGATACTCAACAGCGTTATAGCTCACTTTGTCGCCAGTGCGATATTGCTTTGATGCAGACCAAGCTGGAATACCATCGCAAGATCCACCGTTATCGTCATCGCCTTGAACTGTCAGGTTCAAAGTTGCCCCCTGACTATCAGCGTATGAATAAACACCAACTTTATAGATTCCACTTTTTGGCGCATTGATAGTGCAACTTTCGCTATTACTTGGTGTATAAGAGCGGCAATCAAATTGACTCAAATCAGGATTGTCCAAATAACGAACATACAAGTCGATATCGCCTGAACCACCAGCAGTTTTAACATTGAAGCTAGAAATATCGCCTTGATTGTCGAAGTAAAAATAGGACCACTCGCCTTTGGCTCCGCCAACTGGCTCATTCGCTCCAGGTGTTAATTCTTTTTCGTTACCGTTGTTGCCATCTCTTATTGTAATCGTTTCAGAAAATTCATCGGAATTACCAGCCGTATCTGTAACCACTAACGTCACTTGATAATTGCCTTCAGCTGAGTATGCATGGCGAGGATTTTGCTCTGTCGAAGTATTACGATCACCAAAGTCCCACGTCCAGCTTTCTAATCTAATTTCATCACCGTTATCATCGGTTCCTTCCTCGGATTCGTCGTTGAAATTAACATTAAACACATCGCTGATTGCGTAAGTAAAGCTTGCTTCAAGATCAGTCGAGATATCACCATCATCAGCGGCATTAACTGCAGCTAATACATCAATCCTTCCCGCACCGAAAGCATTGTCATGGCCATTTTGTCCTAAATCAACTGAAGTATTGCGTAAAATACGGCGCACATCTTCAACCCCTAAGCTCGGGTTAATATCAAGAATCAAAGCCACAGCACCCGTCACATGAGGAGCAGCCATTGAAGTTCCTGTTTTTTGACCAGTATTTCCATTTATCGTGGTTGAAGTAATACTGACTCCAGGTGCGCTCACATCAATTTGCGGTCCCTGTTGGCCATTATTGTATATGTTGTCATTGCTATCGGTACCATTTACCGCAATCGTAGTATCATAACGTGCAGGATAGATCGGTAAACTATTGGCTCCAGCATTTCCCGATGCAGCAACCATTACTACGCCAGCATTATAAGCCGCTCGATAAACAGATTCCTGATTGGAATCAGAGCTTGAGCCACCATAGCTCATATTAATGACTTGCGCCCCCTGCTCAACACACCATTCAACGCCTTCTAAGATATCACTGGTATAAGCTGAACCATTACTATCAAATACATCGGCAATGTAAAGTTGTGCATCAGGTGCAACACCGACAACGCCAGTATCATTTTTCATCGCCGCAATTGTTCCTGCAACATGAGTCCCATGACTATTTTCATCATCATCAACGGTATCATTTTGACGATCCAGACTATTGCCAATGACAAAGTTACTGGCAAGATCATAATGGTCAATATCCATACCACCATCAACTACGCAGACTTTAGCATTACGGCCTGTCGTTTTTACCCATGCATCCTCGGCATTAACTTTTGCAACACCCCATGGCGTATTGTCGACTTGTTGATTAACCGCTTCAGAGGTAAGAGCCTCAACCAAGTGCATTTTAGCTGATGGGAAAACATCATAACCAGCCTGTCGAAGCGCTTGAGCCTGTTGCTCACTCATCGATGCAAAAGCAATAGGTGCCAGAAACGACAGCTGACTTTTGATATTGACACCTAATTGACGTGCACTGACATGAAGCTGACTTAGTGACTGTTGAACCATTTCTTTTCGCTGTACTAAGTTAGAATGATTCTGGGTAATTGATGGCAAAGATGCCTGAGTTGGCGCTTTAATACTGTATTGCTGGACTGTTAAATCACTTGCTGAAACTGCTGAACACCCCATTGTAATAGCTAAAGCCATAGGCTTTATCAGGAATGAAGGCTTTCCTGAGCATTTGCTTATTAATTTTTTACTAATCATTTTTCTTTCCTCATTGTTATTGTATTGCATCAGAAAAACTAAGAACGCACAGATGTCTTCACAGATATTCTCAGATGCACCTCAAAGCCTATAGGGATTATTCGACGAAATCAACATCAAATTTGTTATAATGCGACTTAAAGCAAATAATGAGAACACAACGCAATGAAACTGCAACACGCAGATTTGGCACAGTTAGAAGAAGAAGCCAGCAAAATACAAGCAAAACTAGACAAAGTTATGCAACAATTACCATTACATGCAAAATCGGTAACGGGCTTCAGCAAATTCACAAATACCACTTTTTCAACCAGTCAGCGATTTATCAAGGCTGTTAACAAAAGTTCTACAGGTATAGAGCTTGTCAAAAATTTACCAGGTCCTGAAGGAATTTTACGTCTGGCAGAAGGCTTAAGAGAAAATTCACTAACACCTGATTTATCCCTTGCTCTGGAAAATACGGCGGAACAACTTGATCACCTGATTAAGATTTTTGCAGGTAGTCATTCCGAACTAAAAAAAATACTGTCAATGTACCCTGATAACAGCAAAGATGTTTCGTTGGAGGAAAAAACCAGAGCTTTGTTATTTGATCAATACCAGCAGGTGTGTGGTGAATCAATTGACCATTACGTTGGCTTTCATTGCGTTAATATAAATTCCAGACATCCGGAAAAAATCAGTGAGTTGATTTTAGCATTACGTAAAAATATTCAGCTAGCACCAGGAGCCAGACCTTATTCACTGATGTTTACTGACAGTGAAAAACCAATCAGGTTGCAAAAGCTCGATTTTAAAACCAGCCAAGAATTAGCTCCATTTTCAGCCGACGCACCAAGCAATACGGTCTTAAAAGATTTTAGTCATCCAAAAATAGAACAATTTTATTCCGGTATTAACCGACAAGGAAATGCTTTTATTTTTTCCCCCCAAAGTGATCAACTCAGTAATTTCGATCTAGCCTGCACGCATTTCGACTCTCAAGCCGACCACTCACCTTTAGCAGAAAAAAACTCTGTCAACTTATGTAATATCAACTGCCGAGCTCCAGGAAAAAGGCTGACTTTAATTGTGTTTTTATCTAAAAAGCTCGCTAAAAGCTGTCTGGTAAAAACAAGTTGTACACCTTCAAGTCTGAAAGTACATGAATTTGAACATACTCCCCAAGAAATCTGGTATGAAGAAATAGGTAGCGCGCCTAAGCTAAAACTCTTTGATCCAGTCACAACTAATCTCGATAAGCTATTAGATGTTAACTATATCGAATCAACCATTTCACCTTGCATGGATAATCTTAAACAAGTACGAGAGGATTATACTGGTTACCTTATCGATGTTAATTTTCCCAATTGGTTAACCACTTATAATATCTATTTTGAGTATGCATGAGATATTATCATGAAAAAGGACTCACTATTCAGTAACCAACGACTCTATTTCATACAACAATCATCAAATATCTAACCTTTGAAACCTTATATCGCGATAAACTGGCAAACCGACTAACATGAACTAAAATAAATATACTCGATTCAAAATTAGTAGATAAAAATCAAGCAGGTACCAATGCAGGCAAAAACCACTAACGAACAAAAGCGGTATGCCTGTTTTCTAAAAAATGAAAATTATTTAAGATTTTACGCTACTTTAAACTCGGACTCTCTAAATGGAATTCGGAAACGAATGGTATTATCTACGTAATCAGGTTGCTCGATGTCGATAGCGAACTTTAATCGTAATTTATCTTGGCGATTCAAACTAGGAATTATTGGGTTACTCCCAATTCTGACTGCACTTTATCTATGGATTGCTTTTAGTCAATCACTTTCATACCAAAATACGGTTATGCAGCAACGGCTTCTTGAATCTGGTAAACGACAATCTGCCGCAGCAACCAATTTGGTTTCTATACTGGAAATGCAGTACCTAATCCAAGCTCTTATTGCAGCAGATGACAAATCCGACATCCGAAAATTTGCGATATCCTCACTCAAAGCATCTTCAATTTTAGAGGAGTATGCCAAAAAGCTTTCCGAAATAATGCCAGACAGCTTTGAAGTAAAAGAACTCAATCAAAAACTTGCAGAGCTAAAACCGTTTCAAATGAAAATCATTGGCCATGCAAAGCGGAATAGAGATAAAGAAGCATTAAATATTTTCAAGTCCATAGAAAATCGATTTAGCGATATTGTCAATCAGGCAAGAGGGTTACTGGAAAATGAGCAACGCTCATTACAGATACTGGCTTTAGAAAACAAAAAGCGTGGTAGTAGTATTATTGTACAGCATGGAACAAAACTCGCGATAGCAATAGTACTTGTGAGCTTAATAGCGGTTTCTTTTAGTCAACAATTGCTCAAAAATATTAATCAAATAAGCAAAGCAATCAAAGTGTTTTCTCACGGTAATTTAGCGCCATCAATTCCGAAAAAAAATTTCGGTGAATTAGATATCATATCAACAGACTTTAGTATTGCCTGCAACAGCATTCGGCAAATGGTTATGGGCATCAATGAAGAAGCCAATGCACTACTTCGTCGTTCAGAAGGTCTCGCGGATAATGCCTCTCATTCATCTCAATCAAGTGACCAGCTACTCATTGACACCAATCAAGTGACACGACAAATTGAACAAGTAGAAATCTCTGCTCAACAAGCAAGAGACTTGGTTGCACGAGGCGTTGATGCAACCAAGCAAGCTCAAGTTGCTAGTAACAATGCCACCGAATCTCTTCAGGTAAGTATTGATAAGTTTTCATTTTTACGTGATGAAATGTCTATACTTGAAGAAGAAATAGGTGATCTAGCTAAGGCATCAAGCAAGATAGAAACCATTACAGAAAGTATTCAATCGATATCCGAACAAACTAATTTGCTGGCCTTAAATGCTGCAATTGAAGCGGCAAGAGCCGGAGAGCAAGGTCGAGGGTTTGCTGTTGTTGCAGATGAGGTTAGAAATCTCGCCCACCGTTCAAGCAAAGCGACAGAAGAAGTTTCTGAAATCACTCAAAAAATGAACCTGTTAGTTGATAAAACCGTTGAGAAACTCATTAGTGCAAAATCTTTAATGAGTAATAGTATTAATGCAATGAATGACACTCAAAATAACTCACAGTTGAGCCATGATCAAGCCGTCGATTGCGATAAAATATTACACGAAGCAATGGCATCAAATGACACTCAAGTTAATGCTCTTGCTGATGTCACACAAATTGCTTGTAAACTAGCGCATACCGTACAAGAGTCAACTCAACGAGCGAGAGTTTTGTTTGAAATGTCTGACGATTTACAAAATATCGCTCAGCAAATGAATGTGCATATTTCTCAATTTCATAACTTTAAACCTGAGCCTTTAGCTCATGAAGAAAACATTAATCCGTGAGGTATAACTGTGTCTATTTTTAACTATAATGGCAAAAAAACACTTCTCATAATGAGTCACTTTTTTGCGCTAATAATGGTTGGTTTGTTTCAGACTGCGCAGTCGAAAGAACTCGTATTTAAAGCAGGCAATGACTCATTGAAACATTGGCTAATGCCGAAAAAAATTCCCCATGCTGAAAATAATATACCAACACAAGCAAGGATAGAGCTTGGCAAAAAGCTTTTCTTCGATCCTCGACTAAGTAAAGATAATAATATGTCCTGTGCAACTTGTCATAATCCAATGTTTGGTTGGTCAGATGGTCTTGCAACCGCTAAAGGTTTTAAAAGTAAACAGCTTAATAGAGCCAGTCCAACTATCGTAAATACTGTTTTTCAAACTCTTCAGATGTGGGATGGGCGCAAAAAGGACTTAGCCGATCAAGCACTCGGCCCCATGATGTCACCCGATGAAATGAACATTGGTATTGATGGTGCGGTGCACTTTCTACAAGGTAATCAGCACTATATCAAATTGTTTAATCAAGCCTACCCGAACGAGCCAGTCAATGAAAAAACATTAGCCAAAGCCATTGCCAGCTTTGAGAGTACGATTATCAGTGATAACTCACCCTTTGATCGTTGGGTCAGAGGTGATAAAAAAGCAATGACGGCTCAACAGATAAATGGTTTTAAATTATTTGTTGATCCGAATAAAGGCAATTGCGAAGTTTGTCACTCAGCACCAAACTTTACCGATAATGGATTTAATAATATTGGACTAGCCTCTCATGGCAATGAAAATCCAGACTTAGGACGTTACGCTATAAAACCGATAAAGATCTTAAGGGGTGCATTTAAAACCCCGACATTGAGAGAAGTTGTGCATACTGCCCCGTATTTCCATGACGGTTCGGCAAAAACATTAGAAGAAGTTATTGCTCATTATGTTACTGGTGGCGTGGTTAAGCAGGATCTCAGTCCGAATATGAAACCACTGTCGTTGACACCCCAAGAGCAAGCGGATCTTGTCGCATTTTTACAGGCACTTTCAACACCCGCAGAAGAGTTCACTTTACCAATTTTACCAAAATCTGAATTTTAGGAGAAAATAATGGCATTAAGAGTCAAAACTTTTTCGTTCACTTTTTGCTTTTTAAGCCTGCTAATGAGTATTCAAGCCGTTGCAGAAGATCATGTCGTTGGTCAAAAAGATAAAGCATTTACCAAACAAACGTTAGAAATTCAAAAGGGAGATACCGTTGAGTTTATTAATCAAGACCCATTTTTTCACAATGTTTTTAGTTTGTCCGATGCAAAATTATTCGATCTGGGGTCTTTTCCTAAAGGAGAGTCTAGGAAAATAACCTTTGATGCTGCCGGAGAAGTAGAAGTTGAATGCGCGATACATCCAGATATGCTGATGACAATCACGGTAAAAGAGTAATAAAACCAATGATATGGTTATCTGCTATACGATTGGTATTGTATAAGAGCTTTTTTCTTAAGTTTATTGATATCTATGTCAAGCTCTATGATATTCCCTTTTTTATCGGTTTATTTCTGATGGTATTTAGTTCAAGCGTAACAAGTCTATCAAATACAGGCTCAAAGTTACCCAACAATATATCCAGCCCTGAAAACGCTCAAATAATAAATCATCAATTATTATCCAAGGGAGTCGATATTTTTTCTCAAAGGTGTACTTTGTGTCACGGCTCAAGTGGATTGGGAGAAGGTATTCTCGCACTAAAAATAAAAGATTACCCAAATACCAATCTGCTCATTAGAAGAAAAGCAAATACTCAAAAGGAGATAAAAAATATTATAATGCAAGGTGGAGTCAATGAGAACGCAATCAGCTACATGCCACCTTTTAAGCAAGAACTTACACAAATAGAAATAGATTCTGTTGTCGAGTTTGTGATGCTACTGAAAAATGCTCCTGAAAGTGCACAGCAACTTATACAACAGCAAAAAAACTCAGTCCCAAGTAAGCTGACGCCCAAGTATGGAAAAAATATTTATATGACTCGCTGTACTTTATGCCATGGCAAATCAGGGGAAGGTGATGGGCGTATGGCAAAACTGCTAAAAACTCCTCCACCTTTTGATTTAACCGCCAGTCGATTACCTGATGAATACCTACAGAAAATTATTAAAAAAGGCGGTGAAGCTGTCGGGCGTTCGAAACACATGCCTCCGTGGGGAGAGCAATTAAATCAGCAAGAAGTGGATGCCGTCATTGAGTATATAAAAAGTATTCGCAATTAAAAATCGTTTCCACTAATCATATGCCCGATTAATCCCCACCATCAATAACGCCCTTCAAAAATCTCTAAATAGAGATTTCATGGCATTAAATTTAAATAATGCATGTAATGTGAGCTATTTTCTAAAGGCTTATGTCTAAAATAAGCTTAATATATTTAAATATTGACGCATATTTCTAATATACTTTAAAAAAAAGCGAAAATTTAAAACACATTATGTTATTTAATAATAAATATCTCAAACAGTTGCTCTTAAAGTGCTGTGCCCAAAAAGTAACTCAAATTATCCTGTTTAAAAAGTTGTTAATGCATTTTTTCACAAATAAAAAGAGCATTTATATTTAGGTGTTAAATATGACATTTTGTAGAGGAAAACAATGACTATTAGTCAAACTGGTCAACGTGAGTGTTGGCTTTTTGCCACTATACTTTGGCTTACCGGCCTGCTATTCAGCAATAACATTCAAGCATTTAAATATCAATTTAAAGCAATAGGAACAACGCCTGAAGAAGCTATTTCAGAGGTGACAATTAAGCGAATTGTACAGGATAAACAGGGATTTATATGGATTGCGACTACATCAGGCTTAAACCGCTACGATGGAGTTAGAAACCAACAATTTCTTGAGTCAGATCCCTTATTTAAAATTAGTGATAATTACATTCGTGATCTCACTACAGATAGTCAGGGAAATATCTGGTTATTGAACAGAAAGTCTGTCGAATACAGTAATAATAACTTGCACTTTAAACAGATTATTAATCTAGCCAAGCATTTTGATATTAATGAAATATCTAGTATTCAGCATCTAAAAATAGCTAAAAATGGAGATATTTGGCTTAAATCAAGTAGTACGTTATATGTTTTTGACTCATTAGGACGAATTAAATCTCGTATTTTATTACCCAAAGCACAACGCACTGC
This sequence comes from Gammaproteobacteria bacterium, assembly GCA_030432465.1. Taxonomy (GTDB): domain Bacteria; phylum Pseudomonadota; class Gammaproteobacteria; order Enterobacterales; family Kangiellaceae; genus Aliikangiella. Next base: position 1,807 of record JAUIHB010000038.1, on the reverse strand, counting down.
AAAAAACAGATCTATGGCAGAATTTTTCCTGTCTCCAAAGAAAGCTTGGATTTTAACTAATCAAGGGATTTGGTACTACGATTTTAATCGAGAAAATTGGTTCCAGGAAAAAAGCTGGTCCAATCAATTAAAAAATGAAGTTGCTTATACACATCTTATTATCAATCAAGATACTGTGGCTATTACAACAGATACTGGAATTAGTATTATTTCTGTCAGCTCGCTAAAAGAATCTACTATTTATAGTAATCAAGAATTAAATATACAAACTCCTGTTCTCCAATTAGTAAAAAATAGTCGGCAGGAGTATTGGGCAGCCTCAACATCAGGCTTATATGAACTTTCCCCCAACTGGGAACCAATATCTCATTACACCTATGCTAGTCAGCTCAATATAAAGAGCCCAACAACAAACACTTTATATTTTGATGACGAAGATAACTTATGGGTAGGTAGTGCTTATAATGGTGTCCGCGTTTTATGGGATATAGCGCATGCTTTTAATGTACCGGAAATGCTAATTAACGAAAATATATCTGGACTCGCTACTTTCGATGAAAAGTTACTAATAGGCACTTATTTAGGCCAGATGTTTGAGTATACTCCTCGCAATAATCAAATGTCACAAGTTGATCTGCAGCTCAATAACTTTGTTAAAGTTAATCCCCCGATCAATGAAATACTTCCGACAAGAAGACGCTACTGGGTAGCGACAGCACAAGGACTTTTTATTTATGATAAAGACACAGAGCAAACCCAACAATGGCTGGTGGGTTTAGTACCTAACTTTCCTTTCATTTCAATTATGGATATCCACCAAGACAAAAATGGTGATATCTGGGTTGTTGGTGAGCGAGGCGGAGTTATTAGAGTTAATCCAAAAACGCTAGATTTTTATAACTTAAATCAAAAAGGACAATGGAAAGCAGGTTATTCTAATTTAATATTTAATTCTATTATCAGTGATGATGAAAATATTTATTTTGGTACAAGCGAAGGAATAATTTTAGCTTATCACCTTCAGAATCAGTCATTTGAAAAACATGAACCACAGAGCTCAAACCAAAAAGGAATATTTCAAATGCGTAAAGATCAAAAAAATAATCTATGGATGATAACCGGATATGGTGCTCTTCTCTATAACCCTAACGAACGAACAACGCTAACCGAAATTCCTGCAAATGATTTTAAACAAACCGCTTTTTACTCTTTGTCTCTTGATGATGAAAATAATATATGGTTAGCAGGTAACAGTGCAATATCCAAATACAATACGTTAAACGGAGAAAAAGTTCGCTACAACAAAATGCAGGGCGCATTAAGCCAAGAGTTAAATCAAGCATCCGTAAAACTTAATAATAAATTATACTTCGGAAGTGTCTCTGGTTTACTGGAAATAAACCCAAATCATTTAGAACAACAAAACAATCATCAAACTATTCATTACGATGAAATACACCGCCACACAACTAATTCACACTTAGTCGAGAAGTTAGCTTTAAAAGACTTAAATGCTCTTTCGCTAAAAGAAAATGAATCTTTTACTATTCCTCTTCGCCCTCAGATTATTGCGACAAAAGATCAGTATGAGATAGGCATAAGTATCGACAATAGCCCTGTTACCCAAATAGACGATTGGCTGATAAAACTCCCCAGCTACCAATATTCTGTCGGACAGCATGAAATTAAAGTACTGCTACGAAAACAATTTAAAAAAAGTTGGAGCGAATCTTTTATTATCCAGCTTGATAGGCAAGGTTCTTTTTGGGAGTACATTTTCTTTAAACTAGCACTTTTACTATTTTTC
>JAUIHB010000037.1 GCA_030432465.1 Gammaproteobacteria bacterium | reverse complement strand
ATGCCGCAGTCTTACCACTACCTGTTTTTGCTTGTGCTAGCAGATCATTTCCTTGCAAAATTATAGGCAATGATTGCGCTTGAATCGGGGTCATCACGTGATACTCTAAATCTTGCAAGTTAGATAACTCTGCTGGAGTAAGAGGTAGTGATGAAAATTCAGTTTGAGATTGAGTCATACATGTGATCCGAGGTGCGCCACTGAAATCTAGCTAAAGCTTGCGGTCGCGTATTTAATGAATTGTCCGCGATTATACGCATATATGCTGAATTTACTAGAAAACTATGGAATTTCAGGAGATATGAAAATCATAAGAATTGAGTATTAAACGACTCTTTCGACTAGCCAGAATGTTCCTGCCAGAGCAATGGTGCTAGCGGTGATAGGAACCAGTTTTTGTTGGAGCTTTTCTCTTTGTCTTATCAGCCAGATAAATGGTAGTAGCGCAGCAATAAAAATGAGTTGACCAAACTCGACACCAATATTGAAAACTAGAATACTGATTAGCTGATATTCTTGGGATAGACCAAGCTCTCCTAATGCTCCGGCGAATCCCATGCCGTGCAAAAAACCAAAGAGTAAGGTGATCCAAAAAATATTTTTAATCCAGTGTGTCATGATATTAATGGCAGTAAATACCACGGAAAGTGCTATGCCTGCTTCAACCCATTTAGAAGAGAAATTTATAATATTAAAAGCAGTTAATATTAATGTGATGGAGTGCGCAATGGTAAAGCCACTAATCAACCAAAAAAGAGATTTTAAAGCTAGTTTAAAATTTTTAGATTGTTGTGTTGTATGCTTTAGCCATGCAATAGGCAACACTAAAGCTAAAACAAAAACTAGGTGATCAAAGCCTGCTAAAATATGTATGATACCCTGCCAGAAATAAAATAAAACCGTATCCCATGGACCATGATAAGTTTTACTGGTTTCAAAATGGCTATTGTCTTGGTCGATGATTCCTTGATATTGCTGTTCTTCTATTTGCCAAGTTATCAATAATTTATGCTGATTTAAGTTTTGGATAAATGCTTGGTAATTGACGGTAATGGATTCATTAGTGTCACAGCTTAATTGAAAAGGTAATAAAAGTAAGGTGTTACCAAATTTCTCTGTTAGTTTTACTGAGGTTTGCCAGTTCATACGACAAGTTTGTTGTTGTTTAAATTGGATATTAGCCGTTAAGTAATCATGAATGAGTGGTAAAGCCTGATTAACTTCTTTCCAGGTTAATTGGGAGTCTCGATTAAGATCAATGCCAATAACTTGCTCTAAATCTTGCAATGATAAAGATAAATCTCCGTTATGCTGGTTAGCACTTTGCTGAGTTATTTGTAAATGGGCTGTACTAAATTGATGTGCTGATAAACTAAGAGAGCACAGTGTGCAGAGTAGTAAAAATATATAAATGATTGTTGTGGCTAAACGCATTATTTCTCCGAGTTTACTACTTCATTTGAACTTGCTAATTGTTGAGCTAATCTTAATAATTTTTCATCATTTGGCTCTTTTGCGGATTGCCAATTGAGCTCTGCCCAATAGAGTGCTTTTTCTGCATCATTTTGTATGTACACATAATAGTAGGCTAGATCAGATGCATGTTGCTCATCTTGTCTGAGTTGACGTAAATGAATTCGTTGCTGGACAACTGAACGCCATTGGTTTTTTTGTTCTTTAAATAATATTTTTTCTGCATGAGCCAGGCGTAATAGTAAACTATCTTCTAACGCCGCGTTGATTTCAGTCAGTTCTGTAATTTTTTGATATACCTTAGTTGCTTGTTTATTTTTAATCGCGGCTTCACTCCACGCCAACCATTGGCTAACAGGCGCTCTGGATAAATTTTTGCTAAACCACTTTTCGGCATTTTGATAGTCGTTTACTTGCTGTGAAGCATTGCCTGATAATTGATATAACCATTGCTGAATTTCTTGAGAATATAAATCTTTATTTTTTAAGTGTGGTTGCAGCATTGTTAATGCCTGCTTTGACTTATCTGTTGCTATCTGAATTTCAATCAAGCAAAGTTGTGCGAGTGTTAGTTGTGATTTTCCTAATAGCTTTTGGCAAGCTTGTTGGGCTTGTGATATTTCTTTTGTAATTAAAAATATGCGTGATTGTATAAGCAAGGATTGAGTTGAGTAGGCTGACGATTGAGGTATTTTTTTTAGTTGTTCAATCGCATTTGAAAACTCATGACGTTGTTGTAGTAAATTTGCTTTGCTAATGAGTATTCTTTCTATGATCGCTTGATTTTGTGTTAAGTTGTTTGAGTTTTTATTATCTGAAATTTTTTCAAGTGTTGCTTGGGCATAATCATAATAGCGACTATTGCCGGGGAGTTTTGCATAATTAAAATAGGCTTCAACTAAATTGAGTGATGCGGTTAAACTTTCGGGTTGTTGTTGAACTTTTAAACGCAAATTCTCTAACTCTTCTGGAAGTTTCTTGAATGTTTTGAAAGTCGCTATGATGGTATCTGGAGCGTCAGGAATCCATGTTTTTGCAACGGTGTTCGAACTCAAGTTGAGACAAAAGAATAGTGACGCAAAAAGCGTCACTATCTTTACGGTTTTATTTTGATTATTGTTCGCCATTATCGACAAGATCCTGATAATCGTCAGTACTTATGACATCTTGGTTGAAGTCACGACCATTTACGCCAGTTGGAATATCCGTTTCCATTTTTTGATAAGTGGTGCGACTGTAACTACTGAACTGCTCCTGTTTGCGAGCAACCGTGATACTTACCGCGGCATAAGGCGAATAGTCTACGCCATCAAATACACGAAAAGATACCGTATCATTACCTGTGAATTCAGCATTAGGTGTATAAGTGAAATTACCCTCAGTTGTAACTTCAACGTTTCCGTTAGCTGGTGAACCAACCAAATGGTAAGTCAAAGAATCGTTATCAGGATCTTCAGCTGATAAGGTTTCTGTAACAGGTGTGTCCGTTACTGTCGTTATGCTTTGATCATAAGCAACAGGTCTTGTATTTTGAGGAACTTCTGGATCATCATTATCATTTTTACTACAACTTGCTAATAGCGTAGTTGCTATTAGCGAGAGTAATAATGGTTTTCTTAAATTGTGCATAATAACTCCTTCATCATTTAATAGGTTACGATTGGCTTGGTTCAACATTAGTTAGGTGAACCTGCCAAAGGAGTTTTTAAGTAAGGAAATGTCTGATCCAGATCAGTCGCTGAAAGTGGCGCGCCATCGGTGAAGGGAACACTACCCGTATTAGCATCTTCCGGTGCACAGAACCCTAAATTAACAGGGTTGCCTGCAACAGGAATATCATGACACAAACGCCCCATCACTACGCGAAGCGCAATATCTACGACATCATCACCGGGTCGACGTCCATTTGGAAATCCAGCAAGGTCATTACCAATAACACCCATTGGTGATTGTGTTGCTGCTGGTACTGCTGGGATTGCTGTGTTAAGTCGTAGCATTTCAGATGGTGTTACAGTTGACAGTTGGTTAACGCCTTCAAAACCAGTTAAAAATGCAGCCACTAGATCGGTACGTGGAATATTCGTTGGTGCAAGTGTTTCGAAGTCACTGCCAAGGGTTGTATTAACTGCATCCAGAAATAAAATATTTAATAGTGCAGGTAAGGTTGGGTGAGTAACATAATCCGCAAATTGACCATCCATAACTGGCGCGCTTGCTGAAAATTTGTCTTTATCCGGTAGACCAATCACTAGCTCATTAACTAACGGGTTACTTAAGCGAGAAATTTGAACTAATGCGCCACCGTTAACTTCGGGTTTACTAAATGTGGGGTTAGGATTCTGAATTCTTGCTTGTGGAATGCTCGCTGTTGTCCATGCCCCAATAACACCATTTCCTTCTCCAGTAATACAGGCTTTAGGTAATTCTAAGGCGAGAGTTGTGACATTTTTTCCGCGTAAATCATCATTGTTAGTGTCTTGAGTTATACCGCCAGGGAAACCATCTCCATCTCCTGCACCGGGTTCGCTATCGCCTTCGACAGGAACATAATTTACTAAATCAAAAGTCTCACCTAAATTAACTGTAAAGGGATCTTTGCGTTGTCCAACAAAAACTTTACCGCTAGTGGAACAACCTGGAACACTAATCGCGTATTCATATTGATCGGCATAAGCTTGATAATTTTCTGCTGAAGTAAAAGTTTTGTTGCCAATGTAATCCCAAGGTTTGGTGAACGTTGAGCCGCCTCCGGAAATTGTGACCGCCTGACTTGTTCCGGTTCGTTGCGGTCCTTCAATCAGATTAAGCGTATAGCTTTCCATAAAATTTAGCGCTGCATTATTACCTGCTGAAATTCCGCCTGCATTTTTTAACGGAATAGCAACATCGCGCTGGTTACCGTCGGGGCCAATCGTCAGTTTTACACCTTGGCCATTACCTGGCAGAGATTGACTGAAACGAAATTGAAAAGTTAAATCTTCAACTGCATCACCATCATTATCAACATGTATGGCGTAAACTGCTGCGGGATCAAGGGCAAAATAATTTGGTCCGGCTTGCGGATCCTGAGCTGGGATATAATTAGCAATGAGAGTGACATAGCCTGCACGATCAGTTTCGTAACTGTTAAACACATAGAAATCAGTTGAGTCCAGAGTAGGGTAACGAGTAATATTTGGAGCTTCTCGGTGGCTTGATGCTTCGGTATGAGGAGTCATAATTGCGCTAGTAATGCATAATGCGACTGCACTTTTTAATAATGATATGTTCATTTTTTCTCCTTGGTGCTATTAAAAAGATCGTTATATTTAACGATCTTAATCTTTTGTAACTTCTCTATGTTTACGCAGCAAAGGTAGAAGTGGATTCATTTTTTTTCAATTTATCTGAAATTAAAAAATAAAAGACAGTTAACTCTATGAGAAATAAAAGATTTATTAATTTTAATGAGGATGAAATGAACGTTGTTTTTGTTTTTTATCTTAATAAAAGGAATTTGTATTCATTATTATTGGTTGCAGAGATAAGTTTCTTCTATTTTATCTCATTAAAATCCGAATAAAGTATTTTAAAAATATATTATTCGGATTGTTTGAGTACTAATTTTTAGTTAAGAAAATTAAATAACGATCCAGTTGGCTGTTAATATGACTTTTCCTGTCGGTTGTCCTGTCGGTGAACCGCCGCTAGGTTCAATACTTACAGCTAGACCGGCATTAGCAAGTTTATCCAACAGTTGTTTTTGTATCGAGAGCTGCTGGTTACCATTTTGTGGTAAATTATTTTTGGGTAACAGGCCTAACGATATCGGTGCTTGACCCGACTTGGGCAGCATCCATAATTCGAAATCTTTATTGGCATCTATTATCGGAGGTTGCTCTGCTTTGATATTAATTTTGTTGGTTTGGCGATGTGCAATCCAGGCAATTTTATCGGGCGTTTCTTGTAATAGTGCAACGGCATTAACCGTGGTTGATGATGGAGGTTGATACCAAAAAACAATCACTAATAATAAACTTGCGGCAATAGCAATTGCATGTGAGAAAATATTCCATAAAGAAAATTGAAGAGTTTCTTTTTTACTTTTTTCCCATCCGAGTTGTTGAATAATATTTTTCCAAACGTTTTTATCAGGTGTTTCCGGGCGCAAATGAGTTGCCATTGGATTGAGCAATTGTTCCCAGTGCCAGACGGATTGCTGCAATATTCGGTAATTCATTAATAATTGTTCAAAACGTTTTCTGACCTTTCCACTCATGGTACCCAGAACATAACGTTTGGCTAATTCATCTGCCAGAACAGGGTTATTATAATTCATGATTTAAACACCTCTTTAGTGATTCTAGACCGCGGCGTATCCAGCTCTTAATTGAGCCTAGAGGAGCCTCTAGATGCTGCATAATTTCTCGGTGAGTTAATCCTTTAAAATAAGCGAGTTGTATCGTTTGTCTTTGTGAACTTTCAAGTTGTTCAACGCAAGTGGTTAGTTGGCTATTATGGGAAATAGAAGTAAAGTTTTCTAAGTTGAGATTAATATCGCTAGGAATTGGAACTTTATTTTCGCTCTTGCGTTCTACCTGTTTATGACGTATTTCATCAATACAGCGATTACGAACAATACTGATTAACCAAGTTAAAACGCTACCTCTTTCAGCATGATAATTGTTGGCGTTGTACCAAACTTTAACGAATGTTTCCTGAAGGACTTCTTCCGCTAAGTCTTTACGATTGAGTAATTGAATGGCAACTGCCAGCATTTGTCCGGAGCATTGGGTATAAAGTTTTTCGAATGCAGAGCGATCACCTTGAGAAATGGCATAAATCCAATTGAGGTGTTGTTTATTTTTATCATTATTTTGAACGGTCATATTCATCTTCTATTTTTGTGCTAAATAAAAGGAATACGTTTAAACTCAGGTTTTGGATCTTTTTTATATTTTAAAAAACAAATATCAGTATGTTGCAGACTAATGTCTTATTTACCATTAAATAACAAACGCAGAATATCAAAGCGCGAAATAACCAATTTATGCAGGCTAAAGCAAGCGATTAGTGTCGCTGTTATCAAGATAAAGACACCAATTGCTGGTGGTAAGTCAAGTTTAATAGCAAGTAAACCTAATGAGATGACGATAATATGGTGGAATAAATACACCGTATACGATGCGTTTGACATGCTTTTCCATAAGGCAGAGTCTGAGTTAAAAAATGTTGCTGCAATGTAAAAACAAAGAGAAACGCTCAACCAGATCAAAAGTTCATTATAGTAGGTTGTAATTAAGTAAAGTTTAAAACCTGAAAATAAATCACTGTGAGTCATTAAATAGAGAGTGACTAAACAGCTTGACAGAATCAGTAGTGATTTAAGTGAAGCAAAAGCCTTGAGTAAGGTTTTTTCATGGCAGAGTACAATGCCGAACAAAAAATAAGGTGCGTAATGTAATATTTCATAAAAATTGGTGATTTCAAAAAAAGTATCGTAAAGAGGGAAACCTATTATTTTTAATGAATAAATAACAAAAGATAAAAAGGGTAAAAGAATTAAAATTAAACTGACGTGGACTTTATCAACGATTATGTGAATCGCATTTTTTAGCTTTCCTAACAATGTTGGGATTAGTGCAACAAGTGTTGCTGCCGTGATAAAGTAAATAACCAGATTAACCAAAAACCATAAATGAGAAAGCCAGCCTGCGCGTACAAAAAAGTCCTCGACACCATAACTACTCCAGCCACTTTGGTAAAGAATGTAGGACTGGATGGAGTTGACCAAGAAAACGGTGGAGAACATAGGAATAACAATACGTTTGATTCGTACTGAAATAAACTTCTCGATTGAATATTTACGCAATGTATAAGCGCAGAAAAAACCTGAAATAACAAAAAATGCCGGCATACGAAAGAGATGAATAATATGTACAATGTCTGCGCTGGCAGGTAGTGAGTTTTCGCTATAGATTAGCCACACTTTCTGTGGGTTATATACCTGAAAAGAATGAATGACAATACCGAACATCATCAACAATGCTCTTAAAGAGTCGAGATAAAATATTCTTTCTGACTGATTGCTCATATTTTCACTGAAATTCTTAATTAGCGATAATATCGCTATCCTTAATAAATAAAGAGTATCACTACTTTTGTATACTCATCTAAATGCTTTACTAAGTTTTAATAAAGTGAATATTCAAACTTTTGCATTTGATTGCAACAAGCAGAACAGTGACCAATAGCGAAAGCAAGCATAACAATACCAGAGCTTTAACATGAAATTATGTCACCTTATCAAGGAACTTATGTATTCTTTTTGTTGCTTTGTTATGCGTTATTAGCGAGACTGGCGAGATTCTAGTGTAAACGCTGGCGTTTAGCTAACAAAAAGAACTAATAGTTACCATTTAAAACATCTATCAATTTGAGATTTTATTTAAAGCTTTTAGTGAGTAATAGACGTAATAATATAATACCGCTCATCACATACCCCGCTAAGTAGCTCACCACCTCCGTATAGCTATGATTATGATCAAGTAGCCAGCCTAGTAAAACAGGCGATATAGCGGTTGAAATAACCATGATTGAGGTTACTGTAGAGCGTATTGCTCCAATATGTTTATGTCCATATATTTCTACCCAGATTGAATTAACAATTGGGCCGCTGGCACCAACAGTTAGCCCAAATAAAAGCATCATTAATAAAGCAATCATTTCTGCTTTAAATGGTAATACTAAAAGCAAAAGGCCGGCGAGTAGCGGGAATAGATAAAACTGTATAAGTGTTTTCCCACTATATTTATCAACTAAAGAGCCTGTGATGAGCGATGACTTTAAATGTGAAATGGCATATATCACAAAACAAAATGCAAACCAGCCTGGGCTCCATGATTGGCTCAGTAATAAGGCTTTTTGATGGATGAATACGCCTGTGATTATGAATGCTGGTGCCATTACTATTGGAATTAATAACCAAAACCGATAGTCTTGAATGACTTGTTTTCTTGTCCAGCTCAGGTTGCCGCCTTTTGAGTTTTGGGTGTTACTGGCAGTAATTTGCTGTAACCGTTGATGTGATTTTTTAACTAAATAAATTATTGTTGGTAAATAAAATACGATGAGAATTAAGGCTAAAATCAACCAAGTTGCACGCCAGCCGATAGTGGAAATTAAACTAACCGCTATTGCAGGCATCACTGCTTCACCTAATGGCATGCCAAAACCAACAATACCGATCGCTTTTCCTCGGTTGGCTTCATAGTAACGAGCCATTGAAGTATAAGCGATGTGGGTCATCAAGCCTTGGCCACAAAAACGTAGTAAAAATATGGCAATAACCAAATGCCAGATTTCACCAGAAAAATAGAGCAATATACAGGCGCAGGCGAGCCCTAATGCTGTGAGCAAGGTAAATTTCAGTAAGGGGGTTTTATCAAGCAGTGCACCTACGTAAAGTATTAAAAAACCACTTGCTAGAGTTGCGCTGGAGTACACCATTCCATAAGAGGCATTCGATAGTCCAAAATCAGTTTGAAAAGACTGTCCAAACCAAGCAATAAAAAAAGTTTGCCCATAATTACCAAAAAATGCAGTTAATAATCCAAAACTTAAAAAATGATAATTTTGTTTAGCAAATTGATAGTAATCTTTCAACATGGGAAGGTGCTCTTACTTGCGTTCACTAGCGTTTAATTTTGGTGTGAACTTTTATGAGTATTATTATATCGTGAACACAATCAACATATCGTAATAAAAATATTGTGACAAGCTGATTGTGTTTAGTGTTTAAATTTTGAAATTGCTGATTAGCTTGGGTAGCGTTCTTTTAGCGCTTGATAAACTTGTTTGGCAAAATCTTCAGCACTGGTATCAAGTGAGTTGACCACTTCAACCAGATGTTCATTATCTTCCTGACCATGCCACTTTTTATGATAAGTTCCTTCTTTATAACCATGATCCTGACGGAAAAAATTGAGTACATTTTTACCGACATAAGTAGTGAATAACTCATCGAAAGACATACCTATCTGTTGCATACATCCGGCAAATATTTGTGCATTAAAAGATTTAGTTTGGAGTGTATTTAGTGCCAGATCTTCAAGTGTTGTTCTAAATTCATCACCACAGCGAATATCAGAAAACTCATAAGCCAGATTTTCGGCTATTTGTGTATAATTATTGCTGTCACTGAGCCGGCAGCTTAAACCAAAATGAAAAATATCAACTAATTCAAGTTTGACTTGCTCAAGATCGGGAGACTGGTGCTTCCACCACTTCCAACCGTAATGATCCAACATTTCGCCGCACTCAATCCAGATAGCACGATACCATGCAAAGTTTTGCTGTAACCACTCTGAGTGAACTTTTTTATTCATAGAGTCTTGCAGTTCAAGCATCGTGATAAGTTGTTTTTGTTGAGTGACTTGTGACATAGTTTGTTGGCCTTTGCTCAATAAAGTGTGTTTACTGTTTTTTAACGCTTTTTATCATTTTTCACTTACTTAATAGTCGGTGGCTATATTGGCTTGATTTACGTGGGTTATTCAAGCTAAAGCGTAGCTCAAATTCGACGTGTATTGTAGTCGATGCGCATTACAGCCGATAGTGCCAATCTAAAGTTAAAGTATCCAGTCCTTGATTAGGACGCGAGGTATAACCGTTAGAATAGTGATTATATCGTAAAGTGAGCTGATGTTGTTTAGCTTTATCTAACGGCATACCAATACCGAATATCATGGCAAATTGTGCATTACTGGAGAATTCTATGGGATCTAAATGTTTGTTGTCGAAATAACTAACACCCAAGCCAGCTTGCCAGTACCAGATGCGTGTTTTTTGCTGGCTTTCCCAAAAGGTCAGTACCGGGCGCAAAGCTAGTACTTTCATGGTTTGTTGTTTACTAATTTTCGACCAATAAGCTTCCACTGAAAGCTCTGCATGACCAAGCAAGTCATGTTGGAAAGTATAATCAGTATCCCAGAATAAACCGAGAGAATATTGTTGGGCACCGGAAATATCTTTGTATTGTATGAGTGCATCTGTCATACCCTGCCCATAACTTAGCATCACCCCATCAATGGCAAGACCTTCTGCGTGTGCTTTGGGTAAGCTAAAAAAAACTAGATAAGTGATAATAAGGTAGCTGAATAAAGCTTTAACAAAAGAAGTGTTATTCCTTAACTGTGTAAGACGAACCATGAGTTAAAATCCTTGTTGTTTCTTTATCATTTCGTAAGCTGACTGTATTTCTTGTGATTTTTCAGTGGCAACTTTAACCATTTCTTCCGGCATACCTTTAGAAACCAGTTTGTCTGGGTGGTGTTGTGACATGAGTTTTCGATAAGCTTTTTTTACCTCTTGCTTATCCGCTGTTTGAGGTATTCCTAAAACCTTGTAGGCTTGTTCAAGAGATGGTGCTCCTGTCTGTCTGGAACGATTACCGCTGGAGCTTTGATGAAAAGACTGTTGTGCCAGAACCATTTCAACTAATCGGTCAATTCGATTGGCTGACATTCTGAAAGCGCTACCTATTTGATAAAGTATTTCCATTTCAGGGGTCGATATTCGTCCGTCGGCTGCGGCGGCAACAATTTGTATTTCAAGAAACATCTGGATTAAGCTGGGTTTACGAATGCAATTTTGAATTAAAAACTGGAGTTGTTCGGTTAAAACAAAGTGTTCAGATTTTCCATGATTAAAAGCATCGATAGCTTGTTGACGTTTGTCCCCGGTTAAACCTAAGGTCAGCATGATCTGTTCTGCGGCGGCAATTTCTTCCTTTTTGACCACCCCATCAGCTTTAGCTATATGACCCATAACAGCAAAAGTGGATTCAAAAAATGCTTGCTGTGTTTGTTGTGGATCAAACTGCTGGAATACTCGGCCAAAATCTTGAGTAACGCCCTTGTCAAAAGAATGACCTAGCCATACTCCAATCAATAAGCCAATCGGTCCACCGATTAGAAAACCTAAAATACCACAAATGATTTTTCCAAATATACTCATGAAAGAATGATTTAAACCTTTAAATAATAAAATTAAAACTTTTAGTTTTTACTAAACCGCACGGGATACTAATGAAAACATAAGCTATGGTGAGTCTGACTGCTCTCACCAACATAGGTGTCCTGATGTGAGGTATTTAACGCTGCGTTTTCGTTAAAATTTCCTGTTCTAACTGATTTAAGCGTTCTGGTGTCCCAATATCATGCCATATCCCATTAAAAATCTCGCCACTAACTTGGTTTTTATCCGCGCAGTCCCTTAGGATTGGCGCCAGTCCTAAAGGAACACCTATTGGACAGTCTGCAACTAGCTGCGGATGATATAAAGCGATACCAGCATAAGTCCAGCTTGGGTTTTGATTTTTTTCTAATTTTGCTGGCGTGTCAGGAGATAAAACCACGTGTTGGCCGGAGTTTTGTCGGGAAGTTATATTTTGTATCTGATCGCCAGTAAGTAGAAAGTCTCCCGAGGGATGTTGTGGTGGATTGGGAACGACAATTAAGTGAGCTAATGTTTGCTGATTATGTAAGGCTTCTAAATGCGGACTTTGAATGAGTTTGGCAAAATCAAAATCTGTCCAGACATCCCCATTGACTAATAAAAATGGTTGATCACCTAAATACTTTTCGGCATAACGGATCCCGCCTGCGGTTTCCAACATTTCAGGTTCTGCTGACCAGTGAATGTTAACACCAAAATCACTACCACTTTTAAAGTGATTTTCTATTTGCTCACCAAGGTAACAGTGATTAATTACTATCTCTTTGATGCCTGATTTAGCTAAGTTTTCAATATGATATTGTAGTAATGGTTTACCCGCTAAGCATAAAAGTGGTTTGGGCGTATGTTGTGTGAGAGGCATCATGCGTTTTCCCCGGCCTGCTGCAAATATCATTGCTTTTATAGACATACTTATAAAGTCACACTTTGATTAAAGGTTGAATTTCATTAGCTAGAAATTGGTGAAAATCCCGAAACTCTGGGTAAAGTGAAGAAGTTTCGAGTAAGTATTTTAAAGTGAGTGGTATGTCTTTAATATAGCTGGACTTTCCATCTCGATATTTTAAACGAGAAAAAATACCTAATACTTTTATATGGCGTTGCATACCCATCCAGTCAAACTGTCTGACAAACTCGCCAAACTTGACATCAAAAAGTGCTTGTTCAATGGCTTTTTCATAATAGTAACCAAGCCAGCGTAATTGTTTGGTTCTTGGCCAGGCCAGATAACAGTCTTTTAATAAGGAAACCAGATCATAGCTGACGGGGCCTATAACTGCGTCTTGAAAGTCAATAACGGCGATGGTTGTTTGTTCTGGCAACATTAAATTTCTAGAATGAAAGTCGCGATGTACCATACATTGGTGTTGTGACAACGCACTTTCGATGAGTTGTTCAAAAGTTGATTGGAGTAGTTGAATCTGTGATGCCGAAAGTGCTTTCTTTAGGTGTTTTTCAAGAAACCAATCATTGAATAAACTCAGCTCAAAAGCCAAAAATTTATGATCATAGCGATCTAAAAAGGCAATTTCATCGAATGGAATGTTTTGTAATTTTAGCAATTCGAGTATAGCCCGTTGATAATAAGGCTCGGCTGACTCTGCGCCGGCCCGCTGAATATTGTTTGAAGAGGAATCTTGCTGTGCGTGTAGCTGAGAGTATAAAAGGTTGTCGCCTAAATCCTTTAAAAGTAAAAAGCCTTGGTCTAGATCAATATGAATAAGTTCAGGTACAGTGAGTTGATGTTTGGCTAATAACAGACCAATTTTTTCAAAAAGCTGATTCTTTTCCGTTTTTGGGGGGGCATCAACAGCAATATAGGTTGTTGCATTATGATTAAAGCGATAATAGCGACGAAAGCTCGCATCGCCAGAAACCGTTGTTAATTCCGGCGGTGTGATGGAAAGCTGTTTAGCCAGCCAATTTTTTAATTGAATAACTCTTTGAGCATGCATAAATTATTAAGTTCTATTCGCTGATTATTACTTCAGTTTATTTGAGTCGAAAACTGCATAATGCCTGTATTAACCAGTCTCGACAAGCCTATGGCTTCTCAATCTCTGATTTTCTGTTTCGGCGAAGGGACTTTTCGAGTATGATTAGCGCTGTTTATTTTACTCATTTGGCAATGTATTTTTCCTTTGACGTCGCATATCAAACAAAAGATTTCTTACACAAAACTTTCTCAACATATACTCGTACCTTCGGCGATGAGTATTTGTTTGTTAGCAAGTGGCAATTTGTTCGCTGAATCTTCAGATCAGACTGGGGAGCTGAATTCTCAGGCAGGCAAGTCTTTAGTTCAGTATTATCAACCTGTTGTGCCTTTTGATGCGACGGGACAACCAAACCTTGTCAATCTGTCGCAATGTGCTGCAATCAAGCGGCGAGAAAGTCGCTCATCTGAAATTCGTGTGTCATCAAGCGACAGAGACTCCTCTGAAACATCAATGTTATATCGTCATTTATCCGCCGATAGTGCGCCAATTATGACATCTGAAGAGACAAAGCTGATAGGAAATGTGGTGGCTATCGACCAGTCATCGATATTACGTGCAGATAGTTTACACAGTCGTAACTCTCGGCAGGAAGTGAGTGCTACTGGTAATGTATCTTATGAGTCTGAAAAAATGTTTTTTAGTGCCACCAGATTGTTACGTGATCAAGAACAACAGAGTATGCAGATTGAAGATGCACTTTTTTTCCTGTTTACCAATAATGCTAATGGTCATGCCGATCAGATTTTGGTGAAAAATGATAGTCAGGTTGAATTAAGTGGACTGAATTATAGCACTTGTCCTGTTGATGAGCCTGCTTGGAAATTAAGTGCTGGCAAAATGATTATCGATCAGGAAGAGGGAGAAGGTCAGGCTTGGCATACTTTACTCAGGGTTAAGGATGTCCCTATTTTATATTTGCCGTATATTAGCTTTCCGACTGATGATCGTCGTAAGTCAGGACTTTTATCTCCAACACTTAAGTCTGTTGAGCGTGATGGGATCAACTTTGCGTTACCTTATTATTGGAATATTGCGCCACATACTGACGCGACTTTTGCACCACGATTTATTGAAAAACGAGGTAGTGGACTAGATGGTCAGTTTCGCTATTTAACGCAAAAGAGTGAAAGTGAGTATGACTTTGCGTGGCTAGCGAAAGATAAACTATTACAGCAGCAAACTGATGTCCCAAATGGTGCTGTATCCGATGAAGATACACAACGTTGGTTTAGTCATATTCAAAATAAAACTCAGTTTAACTCAAATTGGCAATTGAACATTAATGCGCAAAGAGTGAGCGATACAGGATACTTTCGTGACTTTTCTAATGGTATTGAATCAGCTAATGCCATTCAGTTAGAAAGTCAGGCAAGACTGAGTTATCGGGATGATATTTGGCAAATTGATGCTTTTACTTTGTCACATCAATCGCTAATTGGACGAGAATCTTATCAATATTTGCCCAGTATTCGTGCAAATGCAGATTATTTGACCGATAACGGTTGGCAATTATTATGGGCAACGGAAGCTACAAGTTTTGAACATAAAGATAATACTAAATTGATCGGGCAACGTTATCATACCGTGCCGGGAATCGCTTACCCTATGCGAGCTAGCTGGGGATTTGCGACACCCAAAATGCGCTATCATGTAAGTCAGTATACGCAGCAAAATCAATTAACCAATGAAAGTACGCGTTTATCTCGTGAAATTCCTGAGTTTACACTGGACAGTGGTATTTACTTGGACCGAAGTTTTTCCTTCGCTGAAAAGAATTATATCCACAGCTTAGAGCCTCGACTGTTTTATGCTTATATTCCTTATGAAGAACAGTCCTCAATTAATTTATTTGATACAACTCAAAATGATTTTGGCTTCAATCGTTTATGGCAGGCAAATCGTTTTAGTGGAATTGACAGGATTGGTGATACAAATCAGGTTAGTGTGTCATTGACCAATCGTTTTTTAGAAGATGCTACAGGGGCAGAAAAAGTCAGTTTTACCTTAGGCAGAGTTTATTATCTTGAGGCGCCTCAAATGTCGCTAGATGGTAGTGATTTAGCGCCTGAAGAACAAAAGAAACATTCACCTTGGTTAGCTCAGATGAATTTAAGCTTGTCATCAGCATTTTCACTTTCAGGATTGGTTGAGTATGATTCTGAGCAAAAGAAAACCAACCGTGCTCAAACACAACTAAATTTTGAACCGAAAGCTAATCATATTGTCAATTTATCCCACAGATACAGAGATGTTGATGGAAAGTTACATGAAGAGCTTGATTTTGCCTTTGCCTTACCAATAAATGAGCGCTGGCGTCTACTGGGTCGTTGGTATAACGATTTAAATCGTGGGCAGATGATAGAAGCTTTAGCCGGTGTGGAATATGAGTCTTGTTGTTGGGCGGTGCGATTAGTTGGTCAGAAATATTTAAACTCGCAATTGGATGCTCAAGGCATGCCGTTGGAGTTTGGGGATGACAAGTACCATCAAGGGATTTATTTACAGGTTATTTTTAAAGGTTTGGGTAGTGCTGGGCGGTCAGGTGTGAAAGATGTGTTGACGTCAAGCATTGTTGGTTACAAAGATCGGTTTGTTGATGAATAATCAATCACTTAAATCAGAACCAATGATAGATAAAGATTTTTCTCTAATATCCACCAAGAAAAATCAACGCCTTGTGATGAGATAGGTTAAAATGCGCTTGCTTTTCCTTGTGAGAAACAAATTAAAGCAAACTTACTGTTAGTTATTAGATGGTTGTAATATGAAAAAGATTGTAAAAATAAGCCTTATCGCTGTGCTAGCATTTTATCAAGCGATGGCTGTTGCTAAAATTGAAATATTGGATCGAGTTGTCGCGCTGGTTGATAAAGATGTAATTTTAGCAAGTGAGCTGGTGCGGCGGACAAACTCTATAATTGTACAAATTAAAGAAAGGCAACAGACCGTCCCTCCTATTGATAAATTACGTGAGCAAGTTTTAGAGCGTTTGATTACAGAGTCTCTTCAGTTACAAATGGCAAAGCGAGTCGGTGTAAGAGTTAGCGATACTGAGCTGGATGCCACGCTTGAACGTATGGCTGCAGAAAATAAAACTACCTTAGCTCAGTTTAAACAAAGCATTGAATCTCAAGGAACCTCTTGGGCTATTTTTCGGGAAGATTTTCGTGATGAAATAATGATATCTCGAGTGCGAAGTGGCGTGGTTTCACGTCGCATCCAAGTGAGTGACAAAGAAATTGATGCCTTAGTTGCACAGATTAATCAGCAAGGTGAAAGCCAAACTCAATATTCTATCGGTCATATTTTATTGCCTCTTGCAGAAAGTGCATCGCCTGAAGAAGTGGCTAGCTTGCGTGAAAAAGCACAGCAACTAGTAAACGAGTTAAGAAACGGTGCAAATTTCCAAGAGTACGCAATTACATACTCTAGTGGTCAAAATGCATTAAGTGGTGGTAATTTGGGGTGGGCATCTTTATCTCAAATGCCAACGCTATTTGCGGGAAGTGTGCGTAATATGAAGGTTGGTGAGGTTTCTGAACCATTGCGTAGTGGTAGTGGTTTGCACATATTACGACTGAATGAATCTAAAGGTGGGTTTGAAACTCATGAGGTTTTACAAACTCACGCAAGACATATTTTAATTTCACCGAATGAAATTACCAGCGATGAAGCAGCCAAAGCCAAAGCTGAGTTAATTTGGCAGCGTCTTAAAGACGGTGAAGACTTTGCTGAGTTAGCCACTGAGTTTTCTGACGATAAGGGAACTGCCGCTATTGGTGGTGACTTAAAATGGACTGATCCGGGAACTTTTGTGCCTGAATTTACTAAAATGATGGACTCGCTTGCAGTTAATGAAATTGGGGAGCCTATTCGTTCTGAATTTGGCTGGCATATCATTGAGGTACTAGGCCGAAGAAATCAGGATCAAACGGAAGAGAAAAAGCGTGAGCGAGCATTCCGAATTCTTCAAAAAAGAAAGTTTGATGAAGAAATGCAGGTGTGGTTAAGAGAATTGCGTGATCAAGCTTATATCAAAATTGTCGATGAAAAATAGTTGTAAGAGCGCACTACCTCGTATTGCGATTACCTTAGGAGAGCCTGCTGGAATTGGTCCAGAGCTTATTGTTCGAATTGCACAGCTTTCCTTTAATGCCGAATTAACCGTAATAGGTGATTCGGCATTGTTGCTTAGTGTCGCTGAAAAATTAAAGCTTCCATTAGTGCTGAAAGAGCAGAAATGGTTGAAAAATATTCAATGTCATCAACCCAGCCAGCTTTTTTTAGTTCCTGTGGAGTTTCCCCAGCCCGTAAAAACTGGAACGCTTTGCTCTGAAAATGCTGTGACAACACTAAATATTTTGAACATTGCTCATCAACTTGCGGAAACTGGAAAGGTCGACGGGATAGTCACTGCACCTGTTCATAAAGCTAATTTGAATTCAGCCGATGCAAGCTTTTTAGGGCATACTGAATATTTTGCTAGGGCAGCTAATGTTTCTAAAGTTGTTATGATGTTAGCGAGTGGTGGACTGCGTATTACTCTTGCTACAACACAATCGTTTCACATCTATGACGCAGCACATACACACACACACACACACACACACTGGTTTTGCATTTTTATTTTCCTTTCCGAGCCGCCTAACGCCGCCAAAATCCGCTCTGGTCGTCTGCGGTTGATGGCGGCGTTAGCCTCTATTCTCTACCGCTTGCCGTCCTTTCCATAAACGCCATGTAGCCCAATAGACTAGCGCAACAAGTAAACCCATAAAAAACAAAGTTGTAAGCCCACTTTTTGCTATCGTAAAGCTACTTGCGCTAGTGACTAACACTTCGGATATATCAGGAAAGCCATTTAGCATTGCAACGACAGCTGCATTTTCAAGATAATCAAATATCCCGGCAAAGACAGGAACAAATGCAAAAAAGAACAATCTTGACTGCCTGGGAAGAAATTGTTTTAAAACCCATGTAATCAAAAGAGCATAAGAGATAGCAAACAAACCGGGATAAACCAAATCAATTGGTATCTGAACGGCTAGGTATGCATTCCTACCTTCCAGACCCAGTGACCGCAACAGTATGATAGCTTCGTCATAACTATA
>JAUIHB010000366.1 GCA_030432465.1 Gammaproteobacteria bacterium | reverse complement strand
AGAAGGACAGCCTGCAATATCTCCTCCTACATTTAAAAATCTATCTACTTCTTCTGAGTTTAAAGACTTTGCAAACCACGTTAGAGATATTACAGGCGGCATTCCTGTTGGTTTTAAACTAAGTGCTAACCATATAGAAAAAGATATTCAATTTGCACTAGATGCCAGTGCTGATTACATCATATTGGATGGTCGTGGTGGTGGTACAGGTGCCGCGCCGGAAATGTTCAGAAATCATATTAGTGTGCCTACTATTCCAGCGCTTGCGCGTG
The DNA here is from genome assembly GCA_030432465.1 of Gammaproteobacteria bacterium. GTDB lineage: Bacteria > Pseudomonadota > Gammaproteobacteria > Enterobacterales > Kangiellaceae > Aliikangiella. The sequence goes on along the minus strand of JAUIHB010000366.1, from coordinate 3,095 downwards.
CACGTCGTTATCTTGATGAGCAAGGAGCGAGCGGTCGAGTAACACTCATTATCACAGGTGGTTTACGTGTGCCTATTGATTTCGTTAAAGCGCTAGCACTTGGTGCTGATGGTATTGCAATCTCCAATAGTGCTATGCAGGCTATTGGTTGCGTTGCAGCAAGAATGTGTAATACAAACAACTGCCCAACGGGTATTGCCACACAAAAGGAAGAGTTGCGTAGAAAATTGAATATCGAAAAGTCATCTAAGCAGCTACGTAATTTTTTTAATGCTTCTGTAGAGCTGATGAAAGTAATGGCTCGTGCATGTGGGCACGACAATTTAGGAAAGCTAAATATAAATGATCTAGCTACATGGCATCGTGAGATGGCATTACTTTCTGGTGTCGCCTACTCAGGAATCACGGATATATCTGGCAATGCATGACAATGTGCTGCTGTCGGACACTTATAAAGTGCGCTTATGATGTGTGATTTTAGTTCGTTTGATAGTTTAATTATCCCAATAACGATGATCTCTGGAGTCACTTTAATTCTTTATATGGGGCTAACTATATATTGTTCAAGGAAGTTTGAAACTGTAGAGAAAGAATCGTTCAGTGGTGCTAAATATCGAGCCTTGGATTTACCAGTATACATAAGGTTTATCCAAGGTCTAATAATGGCGCTTTGTTGGGGTGCTGTATATTTATTTTATCCAGAGTTCTTTACAGCAATTAAGTGTACCTTTAATTTAATGGGTAGTGGTAATGCATAACAAACACCGCGCACGTTGCGCGCTCGGCTCGCAATAAATCGCTCGCGGTTTAACCGGGCGTTATGAATTTTGGGGTGTCATACGTTGAATGTAGGGATTTATATTTACGAAAATGCCGAAGTACTAGATTTCTCCGGTCCTTTTCAAGTTTTTTCAACAGCTAATAGACTGTCTAAGCCAAAAGAGTTATTTAATGTCTTTCTTGTAGCGAAGGACGTTTGTTCTGTGAATGCGAGAGGTGGGTTTAACATCAATCCTCATTATTGTTTTAATGAACACCCTAAAATTGATCTGCTAATTGTTGTCGGTGGTATTCACACTGAAGAGTTAAAAAAGCCCAGTGTCATTAATTGGGTATCTACGATATCAAAGGAAGCAACAATTGTAGCTTCCGTATGTACTGGTGCTTTTCTTCTTGCTGAGGCAGGATTGCTGTCTAATTTAAAGGTGACTACCCACTGGGAAGATATTGAAAACCTTCAAAAATCTTACCCCAAGCTTACAGTTATTGAGAATCAGCCTTGGGTGGACCAAGGTAAGTTTGTAACATCGGGTGGCATTTCGGCTGGTATTGATATGAGTCTTCACCTAGTATCAACGCTTGTCGGTTTAGAGCTAGCCGAAAAAACAGCAAGACAAATGGAGTTTGAATGGCACAACTGAACAAGGCGTTATACTGCACATGAATATCAGGAAACCCCCACAAGAAATCGATGGTGCTCGAGTCCTTTACTGGGCTTGTTCCGGTGATAAACCTTTTTTTGTCATGTGCGACACAAATGGAAATCCTGTAGCAAAAATCTTCGGACTTGCGGTAGCACGTTACGAACATTCAGGTCAGATTTATCGATTTTCATGCGATGCGAATTGGGAAACTGAGAACGACTCAGCTTGTGGCCAAGACGTTGAACATGCTAAAAATACCCCTAGTACACAGTACGACATTTCTCAAGTAAAGTGGCAGAAATTTGAAGATTAGTCATACTGTTGCAGTCATAGGTGAGTATCGATAATATAATGCTCAACAGATGATTGCAAGGACTTCCAGCAATAAATCAATATGTGACATATAATAGACGCCAGCTCCAATCTAGTACCTTCATCAGATTAACCATTACAGAGATTAGCCATGCAACCCTACACCAGCGCTATATTTTGTATTTTTTCCCTGATAATACTCAGCAGTTGCCAACTGGCCCAGAAAAATCAGCCTCTATCAACCGTCAGTCAGGTTGATTTAAACCGCTATCTAGGCACATGGTATGAAATAGCCGCTTATCCAAACTATTTCCAACGTGGCTGCAAGTGCACAACCGCGAATTACTCCCAAGAAAAAACCACTATCAGTGTCATTAATCGCTGCTACCGTGATGGTTCATGGGACATTGCCGACGGAAAAGCTCGTGTCGTACCAAACTCAGGTAACGCTAAATTGAAGGTGTGGTTTTTTTGGCCCTTCAAAGGGGATTACTGGATTATTGACCTAGATGAAAACTACACTTACGCAGTTGTTGGTCATCCATCAAGACACTATTTATGGATTTTATCACGATCACCGCAAATGGAACCCAGCCGTTATCAAAAGGTCTTAGAATTCATCGATTCTGTTGATTTTGATCGAAACAGGCTCGTAAAAACTCAGCAAGATTGTAAAGATACGTTATAATCGCACTGATTTTAAACATACAACCCCAACTTTATAAGGATTATTTATGAATGCTACAAAACTGTTTATTGGATTATCTCTACTATCAGGCTCGCTGCTTTCACAAGGAGTGTTTGCTGCTGAAACGCCAAATAACGAAGTAAAAGCTGCAGCTGAAAGTAAACCTGCAGAAAAAAAACAGCCAGCAACTAAAGTTGATCCAGCAAAAATTGGTTATAGCTTAGGAATCATCTTCGCAAAAAATTTAAAAAATGACTACCCAGAATTAAACATAGAAAACTTTCTAAAAGGCTTTGCAGACAGTTTTCATGACAAACCAATGATGCTGACAGATGCTGAAATTTCTGATTCATTAGACGCCTATGAAAAGCAACGACATGAAGCATTTAAAAAACAACAAGAAAAAATGCAACAACTTGCTGAAGAAAACAAAACAGTCAGTGAAAAATTCTTAACAGAAAATGCAAAAAAAGATGGCATCACCACCACAAAAAGCGGCTTGCAATATAAAGTAATAACGAAAGGTGATGGTAAAAAGCCAAGCGCTACTGACTCAGTCACTGTTCACTACAAAGGCACATTAATTGATGGTAGTGAGTTTGATAGTTCATACAAGCGTGGAGAACCTGTCACATTTCCTCTACAAAGTGTTATTCCTGGTTGGACTGAAG
>JAUIHB010000036.1 GCA_030432465.1 Gammaproteobacteria bacterium | reverse complement strand
AAAAAGCGTTAAGTTTATGGATGAACTTCTGGCCGAAAATGACGACGTGGACGGCGAAGATGAGTTAGTTAAGTTTGATGCCGATTTTGCACTGATGACCCGCTCTCTGGCTGACTTTATCGCTGATTTAATTATGCGAGGATTTCTAAAAGAAGAGTTGCTCCCTATAGACGCTCGCTCTATGCTCAGAAAGTCTTTGGCACTTATTGATGAGCCAGAGTACTCATATCAACATTTTTGCAGACTGGTTCACTGGCTTAGCAATCAAGAAACTAAAGACGATAAAGAGAGCTTAACACTACTACGGCAACTAAATATTTGTCTATGGATTCTTTTTTCCTGGTGCCGAGACGCTAATAATCTCGAACCAGCCTATCTTGCAAGTGAAATCACATTGCTAAACGCATGGGAAATAGCTAAGTCGCACAGTGCATCAAACTTAAAAATACCTAAAAATATAATGAGTACGTTTTCATCATGCCTACACACTTATCGGGCTATCACTAACGAATATTTAGATAAATGCATAACCCCATATGTTGATAAAAGGCATGCGATATCAAATGCAGTTAACCCTATGTGCAAATTCGACGTTAACTTAAAGCTATTTGATTTACTTAGTAGGTTAAGCATGCAAGGCATCTGGCTTTCAAATGAAATAAGACAGAACTACGCTAACAGCGAAATCGTAAGCGAAAATTTAATCAATAGCCTGCACGAAAATTTCGATGCAGTAAAAAAACTCATATGTAACAACCCTGTTTTACTGTCACCTTATAAAGATGACCAAGCAATTGATATAGCCATAACGATCTTTTCCCTTTCCCTTGATCAATCAAATATGACCTTCATAAAAGATTGGCTAAAAGAGTTAATACAAAGAGCTACGTTTTCATATGAAGCTAATGGTATTTTTCCAAGTATTACGCACGATTACGCAAAGTTAATCACACTGGGAGAACGGCAAACTAAAGAGCAGAAGGAAGAACTTACAAAATCTAGTGTGTTGTATCCACTAATTTCGACTGTAGCGTCACTGTACAAAATGGAAGATATATCAAAAGCAATCGGTGATTTTTACGAAAAATCACTAAGCCATTGTGCTATGCAATACTGGTATCCGTTAGCTGATACTGAGGACTTTCTTTATACAAACAAACATAGGCACGGCGGAGTACTTTATCCAATTGATCTTTCAGGCAAAGTTGAAGACAGGCTTGAACAAATATTTGACGAGTGTACCAACACAGAATATTACAATAAATTGAGTGCTATTGAATGTGGATTAGAGCCACTAATAGCGGTGGCATGTAGGCACTATAGATACCCATTGCCTATGCACTTCTGGCTAGATGATTATGAACTATTCAAAGAACAATTAAATTCAGCTGAGGCAGCAATTAATGGCTAGTACACTTAAAGAGCAGTTAATCACAATTCTACTTACCTCAGCACTAACTAGCACAGGTTGGGTTGGTGTCCAGTATTACAACGCAACTAAGCAACAAGAACAATTTTCCAATCAATTGTATAAAGAGCTATACGACAAAAGCGCAAAAGCACTTGAAGAGATTGATGACAAGTACTCAAAATTAATGGATTTCTATGCCACTAAACATGGTTTATCAACTCACGAATATAAGAGCGAGTTTAACGAATTCAAAAATGCCGTTGAGGATTATAAATCCTATGTAAAAGAGCTTGAACGCTATGGGAATTCATCACAAGTAAAAGCAGCTAACTACCTGAAAGAGTTAATATGGGGTCTTTATGGTGACTTCTATTTACACTTTAGCACTATTGAGCAAGTAGAAGACCATGTTCAGTTGGTGCTACTTAATCAATATTCAAACAGTGAGTACTTTGACGCGTTAAATGAAGCTTTAGATAATGATCTGGATAGCTTAATACAGCTAGAAAACCGGACTTATTATGAAGTTAGCCAATATAAGAAACCACTAATTGACGCTTATAGACAATATTTAAACTACCATTTCAGGTCATCGTTAGGTCTAGAGGCGACTGAAGATATGGTAAATGCGATAAATTCAATTGAAAGTAAGCAACAGAGAAATCCTGAAAATGAATACAAAGATAAAGCTCTTCCTTTTATGTTTTCCGAGCAGCGAGTCTACCAAGCTGCAACGCTTGATTTCTCTGAATCTGATGATTTTTTAAAGCAAAAAAACGTCGCTTTAAAGCATAATACTAAATTGAAGTTCATCGCCCTTGTTATCGAAAATGAACCAAGTCTAAAGAGCAAGCTTGAAGAGCAAGTAAAAGATAAAAAGGAAGTTATAGAATAACTACCCTTGAACCATAGTCCATTAAATGGGTAAGTTGAATACTTCGGACTTTAGTAGATCTAATTTGACTTTCTAATCTGTAATAATGTGATCACGTCAAAATCGCTTGATACTTATACCGTCAGTATCCCTTGGTAATCACACTTATCCATCTCATCAAAGATCAAAATGAAGACTAATTTCAGTAGTTGAGCTAGTACACATTATCAAAAGCATATTATTTAAAACGTCATTTTATAGGTGAAAATTTTCTACCAGTTACTTTTCTCAACGTATCAACCTTAAACTTTTGAAGACGCCTATCCTTGATTGGGACTGTTAAATCAACATTTAAATCATGGTGTATAGCCTTGACGTCACTCAATTTTTTTTCATAATCACTTTTATCCAAACACATTATAAATTTATTGCGTGTAAAAATGTCTACAAAAGTCTCTTTTATATCCTTTTTGTTGTATAAGTTTTTGAAATTAAATAGTTCAAAGTTTTTACTGAAATTTTTATCATCATTAACTTTAACAACTAAATTTTGGACAGTAGCTCCTTGATCTGGAGGATATTCAAAATCAAATAAAGTATTGTCGCTGATACCATCAATATAAGGGTTTCGATAACCAAGCATTAACTTATTGCTTTTGTACTTTCGATTACATTTATCTCCTGCTGGCAACAAATTAGATAATGTTAAACTCAAAAATGGAAACTTAGCTTTCGGATGAAAATGATCTAAATCTGGCCTCGTAGTACAACTGCCATCACCAAAGGTCTCTGTATCTTCATAATTACAATACGGGCATATGTTTATTTCTAACGACTTTGTAAACTCAGAAGCAAACTTCTTGGCCATCCTGTCGTAATCAAAAACATTAGCTAACTCATGAACCCAATTATCAAATAAACTTAATTCTCTTTGTTTTAATGAATAATTACCAGATTTGAAGTTATTTAACCTATTGAGATACTTTTTTATTTCAGACGCCATATTAGTACTTTTTAGACTTGATATAACATCAGAGATAACAACTGATTCCTCTATATTAAATAAATCATTAAGCTGATCAATAACTTCTTTTTTGTATTCTTGAATAAGGCTCTTTGATTTATTGGTAGAAATATTCATATTAAGAAATTCGGGTTTAAGGTTCAAACCACTCAGACTATACTCTAAGCAATACCTCTCAGCCAAAATCGGGATAACACTATAAAACTCATCAATCTTTAAAATTAATTTATCAGGGGAAAGTAATATCAGCTCTTTCAATCCTTCACCTGTTATCAAATCTCTTAAATTATCTGAATAGGGTTTGGGAACTCTACCTAATAAATTTAAACATTTTTTCTCTAGAGGGTTGATAACTAAATCAGTATAACGCGCCAGCAGTTCTTCACGGCAGGTAAAATCAACTTTTATCATGACTTCCTCAAGAACATATTTCTAATTGACTTATCCTCAATCCTGGAAATAAGCAATTTATCCTCACGAGTTAGGCTATTTTCATCTCGACGTTTTAAAATAGAACTAAGAATTTTTTTAGAATACTCTCCAAAAGTAGAGTTTAGATGCATTCCATGAAGATATAGATCGGTAATTTGCGTACCAAACCCATATGCTTTACACAAAACTGTTTTTCCTTCATTATCAACTTTTAATGACACAATATCTTCGGGAAGGAAGTCGCCGACAATGATTGGGGAGTGAGTACTTAAAACTAACTGAACTCTATCTTTTGGATACATTGACACAATAAAATTTAGTAAATCCTCCAAGAAAGTTCTTTGCCAATCAGGGTGCTGAAATAAATCAACTTCATCCATCACAAGCAAGTATTTTTCTTTTTCACTCCTTTCTTCACTGTTAATAAAATGAAAAAGCTCAGAAAATAGATTCAACCTCGCGAATTCGCCAGTACTAAGGCCATGCCAACCAAAAATACAGTTGCTTGATATATTCGATGGTAACAACTGTAATACACCTGTCAATCTTACAATCAAATCAACATTGGATGTCGAAATTTCTTTACTTCCAGCAACTGTAAAGTCTTCTTGGTAAAAGTCTAATAATTTTGCAACATCCCAAAACACTTCCAAAATTTCATTGAATTTTTTAGCAATTATAAATGTATCCAATTCAAGTAGCTTTTCATCACTTCTGATAAAATCAGAAGCCACTTTTTCTATGATACCTTTAAGCTCTTTAAATCTTGGAGCCCTCTTATCGAACTCAATTAAGAAAGAAATAAAGAAAACATCCCTTTGTTCAGATGGGATAATCGAAAGTGAAGAGAGGTATCTTACAATAGATATCAGGTTTACAAATAACAACTCTTCAAATAGTCTATTAGGCCTTGAAAATGAGAGCTTATCTATATGATTATTTTCTACTACATTTTTTAGTGCAATAAATTTTTCATTATCGAAGCTGGATCTTAACGCTTTGTTATTCATTAAAGAATTAACATATGAAACCGATGACTCTTGAAACTTAAAGTTAAAAGTAACTTTTGTTCTATCAAAGCCTTCATTCTGGTACATCGAAAAATATTCTAATAAACGACTTGTTCGTTCAATTACTTTCTTTTTAGTTCCTTTCGAGTATTGAGATAATGACAAATCATGAACAAATTTTTTGGCCTTGTTCTTTTCAAATGAAAGCTCTTCAAGACCAGTCAAATTATTAGCTTTTATTAACTTAACGGCGCTACTAGACACAAAAGATTTATAAGATGGTTCAATCTTAAATTTAAAGCTAGTTTCTATATTTTCTTCATTTAAGTATAAGTTGACAGGGCAAATATGATATTGACTTACGGCTGAGTCATAAAAAACTATAATCCCACTCGAATCGGTCAAACCATATGCTTCTTCCAAGAAGTTTAAAATTGTACTTTTACCAACCCCGTTATTTCCTATAACCGCACTGCATTCAACGCCATTATAATAATTAAACTCATCCTTTTTAAAACGCAAAGTTAGGCTATTACTATTGTATAAACAACAGTGCTTTCCAGAAAAAGGAACATTTAATTCCCGAATAACTTTATGTTCTGAAATGTAAACATGTACTAGCTTCAAAGGCTTATTTCTCCATCCTTGTGACTGTACTAATCAATTATTAAAATTGTGACAAATCCGAATCTTAACTATGTTGCTATGAGATACAGATATTCTTGCTCTGTAAGAACTGTTACACCTTTATCTTTTGCTGCATTAATTTTAGTTTCACCAACCTTTTCACCTGTTACCAGATAGGTAGTATTTCCGGTGACTGATTTAGCCACTTTAGCGCCAAGAGCTTTTGCTTGCTTTTCCATATCGCCACGAGAACCTTGTTGCATCGAGCCTGTAAAAACAACTACTTTTCCAGCGATAGGTGAACTTGAGTTTTCTCTATCGGACTCCTTAGGTGTGACACTTAAATTAAAGCCAAGCTTATAAACTTTGAAAAACTCTTCTTTAACGTTTGCTAACCCCTCGACAATTGCTTCAGCACTTAGTTGTGCAAAGCCATCTATTTTAACCATCTCCTCGACTGATACTTCAAAAAGTTCAACGATGGAATAATGTTGAAGTAATTTCTCACAGTTTCCTCCTGCTAATCGGCTAACTCCAAATGCAGCAAGAAACCTCCAATCCTCTATTTCAATTTCCTTACTTGCTTGAAGTTGGTCTAATAGATTTTGCGATGTTTTATCTCCAAATCCAAACCCAACAAATTGATGCTTAGGGATCTGATAGATTTCATGGATATGCTTGATACCGTAATTAGTGATCTTCTCAATCACTTTAGGTCCAAAGCCATCGACATTACCTAATGTCTTAAAGAAATGAATCAGAGTATTCTCTGTTTGAGCGGGACAATCTGACTTGTTGGGACAAATCAAATGATCACCTTCCCAAATAAGATGAGCATTACAGCTTGGGCATTCTTCAGGCAACTGAGGTTCAGCTTCTTTAACTACCCCCTCAATCTTAGGAATAACAAGTCCACTTCTTACAAGCTGAACGATTGATCCAGGACCAATTCGTTTTGTTTTAACCATGTTGTAATGATGAACCGTTACTCGGCTTATTGTGGCCCCACTTAACTTGGTAGGAACAAGTTCAGCGACAGGTGAAATACGGCCAGTTCTAGATGTTTGAGGAATAATATTTTTTACCTCAACTTCAGCTGATTCTTCATTTACTTTAAAAGCGATTTGCCAACGGTGGTTCTTTCTTGTCGCTCCCATATATTCTTTCAAATCCGTATGGGTTGTTTCAAGAATCACTCCGTCTATATCAAAATCAACGGCACGCCACATTTCTTCAACTATTGTCTCAAAGTTATCAATGATTTCTGAGAAATGCGCTGTTTTGTTTTCTATCAAGGCAAAGGGATAGAATACACATGCACCATCATCAATAGCTTTTTGAACATTTTCATCTACTTTTTTCTCAGCGATAATAGCGGCTTGAATATTTCTAGAATTCTCGAAAATCCCGCTAAGTTGCTTATCAAAATAGCTTTTCTTAATAACTATTTCACCAGGCCCTAAGCCTCGTTTTCCATGTTGCGCTACTTTCAAACCTCTCTCAAAAGCTCTTGTAATATCCTGACCTCTGTAACCGTCTCCACGCGTGTACAAAGTTGTTCCATCATCAAAAGCTGCATAGCCATCTAATTTTGGTGTAACCCTAAGAAAAATGTCTTTTTCAGAAACATTAATTTCTTGAGCTGCTTTTAAAATTCTTTTAATCCACTTTTCAATGTCTTCTTTAGAGTAAGCTTTTTCTGTTGACAGCATACGTTGTGGCAACTCGACTGTTTTCGCCTCAACAAGAACTTCTGGTTCTACCTGATTCAGGTAAGGATGCAAATGATTAATACTGCGAAGCATAGAAATGAAGAAATCATACTGCTCGTCAGTGATGACTGGTATACCTGCTCTATAAAGTGCATTTGAGGCTTTTAGTATATGAATTAGCTCTTCAGACTCTAATTCAGATTTTTTGAACAAATTAACTAATTCAATAGATTTAATTTCTAAATCTAGTTTTTTTAAAACTTCTAATTGCTCATTCGTAAAATTGATTTCTAACACTCTTCAATCTCCTATTAATGAGCTAAACAAGAACTCTGATTAAGTTCTCTATTTGAAACATTTGAGTTCAGGGTGACACCCATTGCGCCAGTACGCCCCACCTGAAAATCAACAGCTTGTACCTGAGTCATTTCTTCTTGCGCTGGAAATTTATGTGCTATAGCCCACCTTGGTGCCTTAGCAACAAAACCTAATTCTTGTTGTAGCTCGACATCATTAACTTTATAAACTATTCCATCTATTTCGTAAGATAATTGCGCTCTTTTTTGCGCAATTTTTTTATAATACTCAAGACACCCTTTGGAATCCTCAACCAATGAAATTTCAGGACAAACGGGAAGCCCCCAAGCTTTTAATTGCATCAAACGCGCGTAATGCTCTTCAGGTAATTCAACTCCTTCTACAGTTCCAATAGAATAAAAGTAAACAGCAAGTTTTCTTTTCGCTGTTATAGCAGGATCTAATTGACGTAAACTTCCTGCTGCTGCATTACGTGGATTAACAAATGTTTTTTCTCCCGCATCAATTGCACTCTGATTGATTTGTTCAAACGCCGATTTCGGCATAAAAACTTCGCCTCGAACATCTAATAATTCAGGAAAATTGCCTCGCAGTTTTAATGGAACACTGGCAAGTGTTCGAATATTTTGCGTAACATCTTCGCCGCGCTTACCATCACCTCGAGTTGCAGCAACATCTAATAAGCCATTACGATAAACCACACTAACAGCAAGCCTATCCAACTTGGGCTCACAAGTAAATCCAATTTTATCCTGACTTTTTAAACGATTATTAATGCGTTGTTCAAATGCACTAAATTCTTCATCACTAAAAACATTATCTAAAGATAACATTGGAGTTAAATGAGTTATCGGCGGAAATGCGCTATCCAGCTTGCCCCCTACTTTTTGAGTTGGTGAATCTGGTGTAATCAGGTGTGGATTCGCTTGCTCTAAATTAATTAGCTCTTTTAAACAACGATCAAATTCAGCATCAGGAACATTTGGATTATCTAAAACATAATATTGATAATTATATTCTTCTATTTTATTTTTTAATTCAGCAATGAGTTTTTCAGCAGTATCGCTCATAATTTTTTCGATTTATTTAATTAACAGAAGATTGAAATAATTTAATCAGAACTAATTTTTCTTAACAGACGATTTAAACAAATAATCTTTCAATTTATCTAAATGATGTTGGTAGGTTTGCTCTGTAAAAACACTTTTTGTTTCATCAAGAATTTGACCGCCTAGCTCCTGCTGCAATAATCTAGCAGTTTTAACCATATTTTCATAAGCAGAAACAGGATCTAGCGCTCCTGGAACAGTCATAAATATAGCAAATGCTGGTGTCGAAAATCGTTCAATATCAGTCAGATCAAAAGTTCCAGGCTTAAGTGCGTTTGCCAAGCTATACATAATTGGCCCAGGCTTACCAGCTGCGCCTGAGTGACGATGAAAAATCCCCATATCACCGTGACGCAAACCTTGTGAAAGTAATATCGGCATAAATTCTGCGCCGACATAAGCTTGCTCTTCCGCAGCTTTAATAATTAAGGAAAAAACCAATTCTGGCTGTGCGGGAACAGTCGTATCTTTTTTTTCATCATGTGTATCTACATTTAAGCCCAGCTGTTCTGTCGGCTGAGAGTTTTTTTTATGAGAGAAAAAAGCATCCTGTTTTTGTTTTATTTTTTCTGTAATGGTTGGTTTATGCTGCTCACTTACTTCATCTTTTTTTATTTGAAAATCATCAATCGTTTCTTCAGCTCTTGACTCAGAAACTGATAGACTTTCAGAATATTCTTGATTTTCAGACTGCGGGTGAACCAGAGGAGCTCTTTTTTCAGTTAATGACTCTGCAGAAGTTGTTTCCTGATAATCTTCATAGCCAGCTCTTCTAACCGAACCAACACCGGTAAAATCAAATCCAGCGGCATCAACTTGCTCCGCACTCTGACGCATTTGTTCAATAAGCTTTTGCTTTTCTAACTGTTTTTTCTTTCGTTGCTGATAGTCATACAAAATAAATCCAATAAGCCCTAAACCAACAACAATTAACGCGATTCGTATTTGCCAATCCATACATAACCTCCTAATTATTGCGAAATAAGCTGCGCAGCTTCATCAACATCCACAGCAACTAGACGGGAAGCTCCAGGTTCTTGCATGGTCACACCAGCAAGAGCACTCGCCATTTCCATGGCAACTTTATTATGTGTAATATAAATAAACTGAACGGTTTCTGACATGCTCTTAACCAATTTACAAAAGCGGCCAACATTTGCATCATCCAAAGGAGCATCAACCTCATCTAGCAAACAAAAAGGCGCGGGATTTAATCTGAAAATTGAAAATACTAAAGATAATGCTGTTAATGCTTTTTCACCGCCAGACAGCAGATGAATTGTACTATTTCGTTTACCCGGTGGGCGAGCCATTACGGTCACACCAGTATCTAACAAATCGTCTCCTGTAAGTTCCAGATAAGCGTGACCACCACCAAAGACTTTTGGAAATAACTCTTTCATTCCAGAATTAACTTTATCAAAAGTTTCTTTAAATCGAGTCCGTGTTTCTTTGTCAATTTTACGAATAACTCCTTCTAACGTCTCTAACGACTGATCCAAATCTTCAAACTGTGCATCTAAATAAATTTTTCGTTCTGATTGTTGTTCATGTTCTTCAATTGCAGCTAAGTTAATCGCACCTAATCGTTGAATTCTGGCTGCAGCAGTTTCTAATCGATTCTGCCATTCTTCCTCACTAGCCTCTTCATCCATTTCAGCTAAAATTTTCTCAATATCAGTTTCACCATCAGATAAATTCTCTGCCTGATTTTTTTGCATAGTCGAGTTTTCAGACCATTGCATGCGTAACCTTTCAAGCCGACCTCGTACAGCTTGAGAAGCTTGCTCTGCGTCATGGCGTTGCTTTTCAAAAACTCTAATTTTTTTATCCATTTCCTCTAGCGCTTCTCTTGCTCTTGCAAGTTCTTGCTCAGATTCCAAACGCTTTTCTAAAGCTTCTTCCAGCTCCATTTGTAGTTCATCATCAGGAGAGTTGACTGCTTGCAGCGATTCTTCCAAAGTTAACTTACGTGTTTGCAATTCGTTAATTTGTCCATGCATCCGCTGATTAGTTGACTGCACAGAGTTAATTTCAGATCTGATATTTGCGACTTGTAACTCAATCTTATGCGCCTGATCTTTTGCCGTTTGAACTTGGTTTCTCGCTTGCTCAACCGCAATGCGTTTTTCATCTCGAAGACGATTTAACTGCTCTTTACGCTCCATGTCATCAGCCATCGAATCCACTAACTTCTCTAGGGTTGCTCGACTCTGAGAAAGTGTTAATTCATCACTCTGTAACTGTTGCTTAAGATCAACCATCTCTTTATTCAGCGAATCTTTACGTCGTGTAACTTGCTCAAGTTTAGCCTGCTGGGAACCAACTTTTGCTCGCAGCTCACCATATTTTTTATTAGCATGACTTAAGCTTTTTTGCTTTTCTTCCCATGAATTTTCTAAATCCTTTAACGAGTCTCGCTCTTTTTCAGATTGTTCAATAAGTAACTCCAATTGAGACTCTTGTGACTCTAATGCTATAGCTAGCTCTTCTAATTCTTTTTCTCGCTCTAAAACACTTGATTCATCAGCACCTTTCTTGGATATTCGAGCCCAGTTTGCACCAAACCACATGCCTTCTCGTGTAATTACTGATTGCCCAGCTTTTAGCTCGGGCTTTAAAGCAATAGCCTCCTGTAATGTTTCAACCGCAAAAACAGATTGCAACACACTAGCAACACTCGCAGCATTACTGACTTTACTCAACAAACTATCAGTAACAATTTCTCCATTAGAAGTTGTTGCATTTTGCTCAATGAGGGTCATTTCACCACTGGATAACTGACTAAACTCGGTGACCAAATTATCATAACCATCAACAACTACGGCATCTAGATAATCACCTAATACTATTTCGGTTGCCAGTTCCCAACCTGATTCAACTTTTATTTCTTGGGCTAGTTTTTTATTATTTTTTAAATCATGCTTTTCTAACCAAGCTTCAACTGACTTGTTACTGGTTTCCAAAGCTGCTTTTTGTAGTGCGTTGAGAGAAATATGTCGACTTTGTAATTTTTGTAACTCACTACGACAGCGATCAGTTTCGGACTGTCTATCACGGCGCACTTCACGCAGTTCAGAAATCTGACTCATTAAGCTTTCAGTCTGCTCACCTAAAAGATGTGTTTCTTCTTCCGCTTTACTTAACTCTAATGATGCTTCCAGCATGCTTTCTTCAACTGGTTCTGATTGAATTTCAGTCAGCTCTTCTTCATTAGCATCGATCCTTTTCGCTAAGCGCTCAATAACTCTCTCAAAATGTTGAATACGCGTTCTTTCTACTTCCATTCGTTGACTATTTTCTGAGCTGGATTTATTAAAGGACTCCCACTCTTGTTCCCAATCCAACATAGAAGATTCAATTTCGGCTAACGTTTCTTTGGCTTCTTCCATTGCCTGTTGTTGAATTTCTAACTCAGGTTCAGCTTCTAATAAGCGACCCTGAAGCTCTTCAACCTGTACTTCATCTTGCGTCATTTGCTCCATCAAATGTTTTAAAGATGAAGACGCTTGATGTAGGTCATCATTTAATTGAACCCGTCTTTCTTTTTTATGGGCAATACCTTGCTCTAGTCTCGCAATATCAGCACCAATACCATAAAAACGGCCTTGCGCAGAGTTAAACTCATCAGACAGCTCAATATGCTGCTCACGGGTTTGTTCAATCTGTGCATCAGCATGCCGCTGATCCGCAATCCTGGCTTCTAGCTCGGTTTCTAATTTATTGATCTCGCTAGTTAAAGTTTCTACTTGTCCATGAAATTTTTGCCATTTAAGTGCAGACAACTCGCTTTTTAGTTGCCTTTCTTCAGCCTTGAGCTCTTTATATTTTTGAGCAGCATTGGCCTGACGTTGCAAATGCGCAATTTGTTTACCAAGCTCTTCACGAATATCCGTTAACCTTTCCATATTTTCACGGGTGTGGCGAATCCGGTTTTCAGTTTCACGACGACGTTCTTTATATTTAGAAATTCCGGCAGCTTCTTCAAGAAAAATTCTGAGTTCTTGCGGCTTTGACTCGATTAAGCGAGAAATCATCCCTTGCTCAATAATCGCATAGCTACGTGGCCCAAGACCTGTCCCCAAGAAAATATCAGTAATATCCTTACGACGACACTTAGTACCATTAAGGTAATAATTGGCTTGTGCATCACGAGTTACAGTACGGCGGATAGATATTTCTGCATAATTGGCATACTCTCCTTGAACAGTTCCGTCAGAATTATCAAAAACGAGTTCTATACTTGCCTGTCCAACAGGTTTTCTGCTGGTTGAGCCGTTAAATATAACGTCAGTCATTGAGTCACCACGTAAATTTTTGGCTGATGACTCCCCCATTACCCACCGAACAGCATCAATCAAATTAGATTTACCACACCCATTGGGACCGACAATTGCGGTCAAATTTTCAGGGAAAGGCACACTAGTGGGATCAACGAACGATTTAAAGCCTGCTAATTTTATCTGTTTTAATCTCATTCTCTATCTTATTCTGTATGAATTCTTGTGTTTCTAGCGCTAACAACAGACTATTTAGACTGATGAGTAGATATGATATAAATCTCTTACAATTTTCGGCTAGTTTTATAAAACGCACTAGTTTAAATTATTTCATCTTTAAAACACATCAAAAAACCACAAAACTGAGTAAAAAACCTATATGCATCCAACATCGTTCAGCGGCGCACAATATTTAAGCAAAGGCTTTTCTTTAATTTGGCAGCCCGGCATTCGAATTTACGTATTTATCCCCCTTTTGATAAACTTTGTTCTCCTGACCACAGCGACTATCTATGCATTCAATCATTTAGATTTATGGTACGACGGCCTTAAATACAGTGAAAACTCGATTATTAGCTGGATTATCGAGTTTCTCGGTTGGTTACTTTGGCCATTGATCGTTATAAGTGTGTTAATTGTGGTATTTTTTATATTTGCGCTAATTGCTAATTGGGTAGCCGCACCGTTTAACGGTTTATTAGCGGAAGCCGTAGAACGCCATCTAACAGGAGAAAACTATAAGGATTCTCCATTTAAAATGAGTGAATTTGTCAAAGATGCTCCGCGCTTGATTGGCCGAGAATGGCGTAAGCTAAAATATTATTTACCGCGAGCCTTAGGTTGTTTACTGCTATTTTTAACACCAATATCACTTATTGCACCATTAATATGGTTTGCATTTAACGCTTGGATGTCTGCAATCCAATACATTGACTATCCTCAAGATAACCATAAAATATCTTTTGACAATACATTAGAGGTCATTAAAGCCAGAAAAAGTGGACCTTTTGGGTTTGGTGCATTAGTTATGCTTTTTACAATGATTCCAGTAGTCAATCTACTTATCATGCCCGTTGCTGTGGCAGGTGCCACAGCGCTATGGTTTGATCATTATCGCTCTCAATCCAAGCCTCCAAGGCCTTATTGAGCGTTTTTAAAGCATTAAAAAATGATAAATAAGCTATCTTTCAACAGTTTATTTATCATCAACTAGTGATAAGTGATCAATATTTGGCTTTTCATGTTTTTCAGCCGCTTTTTCGGGCAAAATACGTTCACCAACACTGGCTAAACTTAAGTCACTTGTGTCAACTTCTCGGTTTTCATAGACTTTTGGAGGAAGTATTCTTGCACCTGGTGCAGCAACGGTTAACGAACCATCCCCTCTGGACTGAACTTCGTCAGTTTCATCAGTCTTTTTAGCCCTATCGTCTGGCACATTCTCTTTCGATTGAGCTGTCACACTTGAGTTATCGATATTTGAAGAAACTGGAGAGCTGTCACTCGCTGTAGTAGTAGCATTGTCACTGGGCGCCACTCCTGTTCGCGGCGTTTCCTGATTCTGGGACACCTCGCTTTCTCCACCAAAAACGGCTTTTTTACCCGGTGTAGCTGATGTCACAGGTTTATCAGAAGCACCAGCGTCTTCACTTAAGACATCGACCTCTTTGATTAAAGCAAGAGCTCCGGCGTTCTTGAGCGCAGATTGATATTTCATTGCTGCGGCATAATCCAAACCTTTACGTATTGGCACTTCTTGGCCGCTAAAAAGCCGCTCAATCGCTTCTGGTGAAGACTTAAATAATTTAGCTAAATTGGCTTTAACGTCAGACAATTCAAAACTTTTAACTATTTGACCTCTAAAAACTACATCAAATATTCCGTCTATCATATTGATTTTCCAAGTTTTGTGGCTTAACTAATATTAATTATAGTTAATTCTCTTTTGCTTTGCATCTACCCATACTGTTAAGAATTGCTTAAAATGCGAAGGCTTAACAAGAACAGTCAATGACATTTTTGCTAAGCTATCACAGATAGTACTTTCAAATCCCGCAGCAATTTTAAACAAGTAACAACAATCATGAGCAATGAACGTAATACAGACACTGAAGATTTTTTTAAGGAAATGTCTGATGTTAAGCCGATTAATCAGGACAAAGTCGTTGCAAAGCAAACCGCTATCAATCAGCTTAACGTCATTTATCGTCAAAAAATGGCTCAATCTTTTGCTAAAAAAGATCGTAATTTTTTAACTGATGGTGAAGTCGCTCCTGTAGAACCAGAGGAAATACTTTCATTTAAACTCGACGGCATTCAGCCCGGAGTTTTCAAAAAATTACGTCAGGGAAAATATACTGTTGATTTTCATTTAGATCTGCATCGTAAAACAGTGGCGGAAGCACGTCAGGAAGTTTACCAACTATTACGTAGTGCTAACCGAAATCAACTACGTACTTTGTTGATTAATCACGGAAAAGGCATTAGGAGTAACCCGCCTGCTCGCCTAAAAAGCTATGTTTATCACTGGCTACAACAAGTTGATACTGTCGTAGCGTTTCACTCTTCCCCCCCTCAGCTAGGAGGAACGGGTGCAGTATTAGTGTTATTAAAAAAGCCAACAGAAGAAAATCAAATAAACCAGTCAAAATACTTTTAGAAATTATTCAATAATCGTTCGAAGAATAACTCTGTTGTATACAAACTCTAGTCAATAAATTAAAAAAGCCTCAATTTTTTTTCTTGATTTGTGCTTCAATATCTTCATCTGACATGCTTTCTTCTACTTGAATATTTAGATCACCAAGCTGGATAGTCTCATAATTTGCAACATCGGGCTTTCGCTCACTCACATGAACCTCACCGAATTCATCAGTCCAACGATACACGATCTGTTTACTATAACGCGAATGAGGAAGTAGTCCCTCTTTAACAGAATCCCCCTTAAAAATAACCAAAACATCGTCAAAAAAACTACCGAGCGTGCCATTATTGGTATATTTATCCCACGCCAGCGACATCTGTGAAAAATCTCGACCACCAAAGAGCTGTAAACCGCCAACGATTAGTATAAAAATAATAAGAATAAGCGCTAATTTTTTGAACATATTAAATCCTCTCGCTAATTAGTGCATCATAATAGCAACTAGATGATTTTAAAATAAATCATTATTTCTAAATATGCCAATTTTAGCGAATTTTTCTCTTAATACGCGTACCGACTTTATATCTTACAAGAGGTTCTTCATCTGGCAATTCAAAATCGAAGTAAATACTTGAATGGTAAGCAATTTTTTCACCGCTTTTTTCGGCAGGTCGATAACGCCAGCGTACCAATTTAGACTTTATTTCTTTAATAAAAGTCCAAGAAGTTCCCTCTCCAAACTGTGGATTGATAACTCGTCCATTTTTATCAATCGTAAAGTCCACTTTAACCTTACCACTTAGTTTATTACTGTATGCATTCGCAGGATAAACAGGATATGGTGTTCTGATAGCTCGAGGCTCAACCAATACATCTACATGGGCCGCTTCAAGTAAAGCCAACTTTTGAATTTTTAACTGTGCATTTTTAGTTAAGCTCTTTGAAGGTAGCGGGATATGTTTTTTCTTATGAAAATCAACAACTTTTTCAATTGTATGAGCAAGTTGAGCGTTTTTTTCTGAAGCCGATTTAACCTTAACTTGATTATTAACTTCTATAGAGAGTTCAGATATTTTTTCTTGTTGGACTTTTTCTTGCCTCTTTTTAGTTAAGGTAGCACTAGTTAATGTGCCACCCAAAGTATTATCTTGATTCTCATCGTAAGGCACCTTTTTCTCTAAATTTTGTTTTTTATTGTTTTTTTCTAATTGCACAACTTTACGTTCACTAGATACCTTTTTTACTAAATTATGCTCTTTAGATTGAGCAATATTGACCGCATCCTTATCTACTGCAAGAGTTGAAAAAACTGATGTTCCTAAAAAATGTGACTCGTTCAGAGTATTTCCAAGAAATATTTTCTGTTCACTACTCATTAGCATTTTTTTATTATTTTGAGCCTTGATTAACTGCTGATCATTTACTTGTTTTAAATTATTCACACTACTTGAAGCAGAGACTACTTGAGAGTGACTGCTAAAAGTCACGGCTCGTTGGCCGGCAAAGTTTGCAGTAACTGCAACAGCAGTTAAACTAAAAACCATTCCTGCCAACATAACAAGTACACCTTTAGCAGAAGGTAAATACGTATTTTCAGTAGTCACGATACGATTTATGCGATTTTTTAAATGACCATCAGAAGCAGCAACAGCGACAAGTGACAAATTTCCTGCTTTCAACTCTTCTATACAAAGCAATGCTTTAGCTAGCTCTAACCGAGCTTTAGGTTGATTTTGTAGAGTCGACAATGCTAAAGCATCACAAATATACTCACGCTCCTCTCTGATTACTTTATTAATCCAATAAATACAGGGGTGATAGAAGAAAATCGTTTGAATTGCGCTTTGAAGTAGATTAACAAGAAAATCCAACCTTTTTACATGAGCTAATTCATGCGCAATAATGAGCTCCAATTGTTGCCGGTCCAGTCCAACAGATATAGCAAAAGGAATCAAAATACTGGGTTTTAGCCAACCAATAACTACAGGCGTATTAACTAGTGATGACTTTAAAATAGTTACTCGACCTTTAATATTAAACCGAGTAGATAAACGTGTCACTAAATCTTCAAGCTCTGCACCTGCTGATGTAACACCAACCCTAGTCAGGCGGTAAGTTTGATAAATTTCAAAAGAAAACTTAGTGAGTACACAAAGAACCCCTATCGCCCATAAAATCACCATAAACTGGGTATTCAAAAACTCTCCCAGTTCAAAACCTCTGTTCAATGGCATAACTTGGGCAAGCTGCCCAACCATCTCAAATGTTGGCATTGCTCGATCAACAAAAATAGGATACTCAACAGAAGTGTTTTGTACTATTGACTGTACATCCAGAGAAGACAGCTCGCTGTAATAATGATAAAAAGTATAAAGGGGTGTCATTATACAAAGCGCTAATGCAGCCAATGCTGAATAATAACGTAAATTAAATGATTGTTTATCCGATAAAACTAGAACACCTTTGAGTGACATAGCAATAATAACAGCCTGCCAACAAAAATGAACCAAGGTCATCCCCAAGCTAGATATGACCTGTTCCCAATTTGATCCCCCCATAAAATCCATATTATTTTTACTTTTTCTGCTCTAAATCGTTAATAATCTTCTTAATTTCATCAATTTCTTTTTGGCTTGCTTTGCCATGTAATGCACTGACTACTAGCTGAGAGGTTGAACCAGCGAACGCTTTTGAAATTAAATCTTTTACCATTTGTCCTTGTGTTTCACTTTGATCCACTGACGCAGTATAAACATGCGCACGAGCAGACTCATCCCGCTCCAGTAAACCTTTCTCATACATTATTTGCATGATTTTTAGTACTGTTGTATATCCGGTCGTATGCGTTTCAGATAAGACATCATGCACTTCTCGAACCGTTGCCTCCTGCTTTAGCCACAAAACTTGAAGTATTTGTAGCTCAGCCTTAGTTGGCTGTGGCATATCAAACATGTTCTTCCCCCAAAAAGAAAACATCTAGAGTCCGCTACTCTAGTTATACTCGGATAATATACTGATTTTTAGATAACGCAGTCAACCAAGCTCTTACATAAGCATAAAATTCAATAAATATTCGGATAAATATAAGACCCCAAATAAATATTTATGAGGTAAGAATATAGAAAGCAGCTCAGACTAATTGATTATTGTTTTCTGTGGTTGGTGATTCCTTAAACATATTAACCCATAAACTGTAATCTGAGTGCTCTGAGTCAATTAGCTGAAATCCAGCAATATACTCGCTTTCAGCACCTTTTTCAGTTACAGTTTCAAGCCACTTAACTTCCCCGGTTAATAAAAACTTATAACCTCCCGTTTCAAATCGGATGAGCAACTCCAGAACTGAGCCAACAATAAAAGGAAAGGCAGATTGAATTT
>JAUIHB010000035.1 GCA_030432465.1 Gammaproteobacteria bacterium | reverse complement strand
AAAGAGCTTAAACAAGCTGTTGCATCAAAAGAAAAAATTATACTACTCAATCTTGATGATAGGCTTATTCAATGTATTCTCTTAACTGTCGATGCACCTAAACCTATCGCTGTTGCTTTGGTTGGCTTTGAAATTAACAAAGAACTCGTTGAATCTTTAAAAGCAACAACCAACTTAGATGTCACTATTCAAGTTTCAAAACATGGTAAAGTACATAATATTGTCAGTTCATTAGAATTTTCAAATGATTTTTCATCTAAGTTATCAAATCGCAATGAAGAAGATATTACTAGATTATTACTTTCTGGTAATACTAGATTTGCTTCACAAAGTATCAAATTAAGTCAATCAGGAAATATTGAGGTTGTAGGTGTTTTATCTGTTGATTTAAAAAAAATATTATCAGACTTTTATGAACTACAAATAAAAATTATTATTGTTTCTATTCTTGCTATTTTATTTGCTTTGTTTTTTGGTGCAATGTTAGCAAATAACTTAACTAAACCTATTTATCGACTCGCCAAAATGGCTAACTCAATTGCAAAGGGTGATTATCAGAAAGCGTTAGATGTTGAGGTTAAAAGTCAGGAAATTAATAGTCTAGTTTCGAGTTTTGAAGCAATGCGGCGAGATATAAAGGAGCGTGAAAAAGACAATCAATACCGAGCACATCATGATTTAATGACTGGCTTGTACAATCGTTATTACATTAATGAAATTCTTCAATTGAAAATAGATGCTAAGTCTTTAAAACAAGTTGTGGCCTTTAAAGTTCTCGACTTTAGAGGAATTAATAATGTTTTCGGACATGATTCAGGTGATAGCTGTATTATCTCATTAGCTAATAGAATTAAAAAACTAAATGGCAGCGCTGCTAGATTAGATGGTGGTGAGTTGTTATGGTTACCTGAAGAGACAGTTATTTGATATACGAAAATTATTAGAAGAAACACATATGATAGATGATACTTTTATTGAAATGCGTCTAGCTATTGGTGTTGTGAATAATTTTGGGTCGAATATCTTTTCTGACACGGTATTAAAACAAGCAAGTATTACTTTGGATCATGCGGTATCGCAACCTGACTTATACCATGTTTTTTCTGAAAAATTAGAACTGGATTTTCGTTTTCGCTTAGAAATGCTCAGAGAGTTAGAGACTGCTCTGACTAGTAAGTCTTGCGACTTGAGTATGTCTTATCAACCCAAGCTAGATCTTAAAACTAGGGAAGTTAAAAAGGTTGAAGCCTTGATCCGTTGGAATAATAAAAAGTTTGGTTTTGTCAGCCCTGTGACATTTATACCGATTGCAGAAAAAGCTGGATTAATTACTCAAGTAACTTACTGGGTGATAAATCAAGTGATTCAAGATCTGAGTCATTGGAAAGCGCAAGGAATTAATATTCAAGTGGCAATTAACTTGTCGGTTCAGGATTTTAACGATGAAAATCTACTGGATTATATTAATGAAAAACTACAATTAGCTCAGTTGAATAGTGACGTTTTATCATTTGAAATTACTGAAAGTGAAATTATCAGTGATCATAATAATGCTATTGCTTTATTAACTGAATTTAATCAAAAAGGTTTTTCTTTGTCGATAGATGACTTTGGCACAGGATACTCTTCATTATCTTATCTTAAAAATCTACCGGTAAAGGAATTGAAAATAGATAAAAGCTTTATTTTGAAACTCGACCAGCAAATGGATGATCAAAGAATAGTGCAAACAATTATTTCGTTAGCTCGTTCATTTAATTTAGAGGTGGTTGCTGAAGGTGTGGAAAATAAAGAAACATTACAATTATTAAAAGATTGGGGATGTGACTGGATTCAAGGATATTATATTAGTAAACCAATGCCTTTTGAAATGGTTGCTGAATGGCTAAGTCGACATAATGCCAGTTAATTTTATTACTTGTAAGGAGTTTTAATGATAAATCGCAGATTAATTTTAAGTTTTTTATGGTGTGTTTTTTCGGCGTCTGTGGTTGCTGACGAAGGGAAGTTATTGGCAACTGCAGGTTTGACTCAATTAGAAGGTGCTGGCGGTGGAGGAATAGTTCCTTGGGCAACTATTTCGGGTTACGAAACACAAGATAGCTATTCTGGTTCTGTTTTTTCTACTCAAGTTAGCCTTGATGATTATAAAATGAATATGACAGGTGTAAGTCTAGGAATTTATGATCGGGTTGAATTAAGCTATGCAAAACAAACATTTGATTTAACTTCTTTGGGAGGACATATTTCTCAGGATATCTATGGTATAAAAACGCGGTTATATGGTGATTTGGTCTATTCAAAAATGCCACAACTTAGTATTGGTTTACAATATAAAGAATTAGAAGACACTGCGATTGCGCAACTAGTGGGAGCCAATAAAATAGAAAGTGGAGTTGATTTATACCTTGCTGCAACAAAAGTACATTTAGGTGCAATTGCAGGACATAATCTTGTTTGGAATTTAACTGCTAGAGCGACTAAAGCTAATCAGCTAGGCTTGCTAGGCTTTGGTGGAGTGATTAATAATGACTACGAGATTATGTTAGAATTTTCTGCTGGTGTTTTTTTATCAAGAAAATTCGCATTAGGTATTGAATATCGAGAAAAACCAGATAATTTAGGTTTGGGTGAGGATGATTGGAAAGATTTTTTTATCACTTATGTTCCCAATAAAAATTTTAATTTAACTCTAGCCTGGGCTGACTTAGGAAGTATTGCTGGCATACCCAAACAAGATGGTGTCTATTTGTCATTAACTGGATATTTATGGTGAGTTTAATGAAATTTAAAATACAGATTAAACCAATGATTGTGGTGATATTTTTTGCTCTCTTGTCGAGTTGTGCTACTCAAAAAATAACGCTTTTTAAACAGCTTGGAGGAGATGCTGGCGTAAGTAATATTGTTGATAACTTTATTGAGGAGATATCATTTAACCCTAAAATTTATGCATTTTTTAAAGATTCTGATATTGAGAGATTTCGTGAAAAATTAAATCAACATTTATGTTTTGTTACTGGTGATTCTTGTGAATATACAGGAGATTCTATGATCCAAGTACATGCTGGTATGAACATTAGTGAAAAAGATTTTAATATAACAGTTGAGCTTTTGATCAACGCTATGAACAAAGCTCAAATAGCTCAACCATTGCAAAATAAGTTACTTGCCAGACTAGCACCAATGCGCAAAGAAATGATTTATCGCTGATAAATATTACTTTTGTGCAAAATTTATTGTTTGCGCAAAAATACAGGAGAGTTTTCAGTGCTGGATTTTTTATCGTAATAATAACCATCTAGATTAAAGTCAAGAATAGCTTCTGGCGTGTCTATTTTGTTTTGAATAATAAAACGAGTCATTAAACCTCTCGCACGTTTTGCAAAAAAACTAATCATTTTAAACTCGCCATTTTTAAAATCTTTAAAAGCTGGAGTAATAATTCGTCTTGTTAGTTGTTTCGCTTTCACTGCTTTAAAATATTCGTTAGATGCTAAGTTGATAAGAATTGGGGTCTCTTGTTTTTTTAATGCATCGTCAAGGTATTCATTGAGCATCAAGCCCCAAAAATCATATAGATTTTTTCCTCGACTATTAACAAACTTTGTTCCCATTTCTAAACGGTAAGCTTGAATTAAATCTAAAGGTTTTAATACACCGTAAAGCCCTGATAAAATGCGTAAATGTTTTTGGGCATACTTGAATTCATCTGCGCTCAAGCTGTCAGCGTCCAGTCCTTGATAAACATCACCCCGGAAAGCCAGTACTGCTTGTTTGGCATTGTTAAGTGTGAATGGGGGATTGAATGATTGGTAGCGATCATAATTCAAGGTGGCAAGTTTGTCGCTTAGTTTCATTAAGCTGGCTATTTCTTGTGGAGCAAGATCTTTTAGCTGATCAATGAGTAATTGAGATTCCGTTAAAAATTCTGCCTGAGATTTTTGTTTTGTTGCTAATGTTCCTTCAAAATCAAGGCTTTTAGCGGGAGAAATAACAGTTATCATAATTCGAATTAATTTTGCTACGCTAAGTGGTTAGCAAGAATAACAAATTTAAAACTGAATTGCGCCCAAGTTGTGTCAAAATAGTATAGATAAAAGCTATAATGATTTGAGGCCAGAAAGAGGGTTAAGTAAATTTTCGAATGGTCGATTAAATTTTGTTCGATTAGCTCTATTTTCAATCAACGAAGTAGCTTACAGATAATTTGAATAAACTTGAGGTTTAGACGAAAAGCCTTATCAAGTGAAAGGAATAAAAATGCTACATAACTCTTCCAATAAAAATATAAGTTTATTATCCGGAGTGAAAGTTTTAGATTTGAGCCGCATTTTAGCTGGCCCTTGGGCAACTCAGCTTCTAGCAGACTATGGTGCAAGTGTTTGGAAAATTGAAAAGCCTATCACAGGAGATGATACACGCAGTTGGGGACCACCATTCTTACATTATAAGGATCAACAGGTTGCTGCGTACTTTCTTGCTGCTAATCGAGGAAAACAATCATTGGCGATTGATGTCACTAAAGCTGAAGGCCAAGAGTTAATTTTAAAGCTGGCAATTGAAGCAGATGTAATTGTTGAGAACTTTAAGGTCGACGCACTGAAAAAATATGCTTTAGACTACAACAGCGTTAAAAAAATAAACCCTAAAATTATTTATTGCTCAATTACAGGCTTTGGCCAAACGGGGGAGCAAGCTAATCAGCCAGGTTATGATGCAATGATTCAGGCAATTGGTGGCTTGATGAGCGTCACTGGAAATTCCAGCTTAGAGGGGGGAGAACCGCAAAAAGTTGGCGTAGCCGTAGCAGACTTAATGACTGGTATGTATGCTGCTAATGCTATTCTTGCTGCGTTAAATTATAGACATCAGTCAGGGGAGGGACAATATATTGATTTGGCATTACTTGATTGTCAAATCGCTATGTTAGCTAATCAAGCAATGAATTATCTGGTTAGCGGTCAAGTACCAGAGCGCTTTGGTAATGGACATCCCAATATTGTGCCTTACCAAACTTTAATGTGTGCTGATGGTTATATTATGTTAGCTGTAGGTAATGATCATCAATTTAGCAGACTATGTGAGCAAATGAATTTAGTGGCATTGGCAGGTGATGAACGTTTTTTGACGAATGCCTTAAGGGTAAAAAACAGAACTTCGTTAATGCCCGTTCTGCAAAAAACCATGCTTGAAAAATCTGTGGGTGAGTGGGTCGCCCAGTTAACTGCCGTGAATGTCCCATGTAGTTCAGTCAACAATATTGAACAGAGTTTTGCTTTACCTCAAGTCAAGCAGAGAGAAATGCAGGTTGAATTAAATTCTCCTTATTTGGGTCAAGTGCCGCAAGTTGCTAATCCAGTTAAGTTTTCAATAGGAGCACAAACGAGTAATTTGGCACCACCGATGTTAGGCGCCGATACTTTATCGGTATTGTCTGAAGTGCTACAAATGGACAATGAGGCTATCGATGAATTAATATCTAAACAAGTGATATCACTTATTAATAAAACTTAGCGATATTTTGAAATGTTGACTTTATTTGGTGATTAAATTAATTTTCTTGCACTAATTGAAAAAGGTTGAAAATGTTTTTTTTGCCAAAATTTTTGAGCCTCATTATTATTGATTGTATAGCTGCATTCAATATAGGTAATACCAATTGACTCAAAACATTTTTGTACTTCGTCTACCAGCTGGGAAGCAATGTTTTGTTGACGATATTCTGTGTCAACCCAAATTAATTGAACGACACCTTTTATAGGGGCTCGAAGAAAACCATTATCATTCAGTACGCTTGTAGCGGCAATAAAACCAATTGGCTGTTGGTTGATTTCAGCAATAAGAAAAAGATAATTAGGGTTAGCTATTTCTAAGCTGAGCCATTGTTTAAGATGTTGATTAAATTGTTCATTAACTGCTAAGGAAGCATCGTCTTCGTGATGGTGAAGCTTTAATGTCCAATCGGTAATTTGTTCGAGATCCTGTTCACTTGCTTGGCGAAAGGTCAGCATTATTTATTTTTTACTGATACTTTGAGCGGGAGTGTCGTTAGAGGTTAAAACACTACCGTTTTTAGTTAATGCGTTATTAGACAAGTTTCTTGTTTTACGATAAGCATTAACGGCATTTTGGGCATTTTTCAAATTGATATTCGTCGCTATTGTAGATTTTTTTTCCAACTCAATAATTTCTGAAATCTCAAGATCGGTTGCTATAATAGTGCTTTCCATTTTCCGCAAAACATCATATTCCGATTCATGAATGTTGTGAGAAAATAGATTCTCTAATAGATCCCGTCGAACCTGCATTTTTTTTGCAACAGATTCCCAGTCTGAATTTTTAGCAGCTTGGATTGCATCTTGATTTAATTGATTAAAATCTTTAATTAACGAGGTCTTCATTTAATTTAACTCTTGTAAAGCTTGTTCTCTAATTCCATCCCAACCTTCTTTTACTTGTTGCATAACTCGTAAAACATCATCCAACTTAGTAAGGCTGTTTTCAACATTAGCTTCAACTAAGGTTACCGAGCAATATTCATAAAGTGAATCAAGGTTTTGTGAAAGCTCTCCACCTTGATCCATATTTAAGCTACCACGCAAACCGCCAATTATTGAAATTGCCCAACTGATGTGTTGACCTTTCTCTGCGGTTTTATTATTGGACATAAATAGTTTTGCGCGGTTGATCTTTTCAATTGCTCCGTCAATAAGCATTTGAATTAAGCGATGGGGATCGGCATTTTCCACCCCTGTGGTTGTGCTCAATTTTGAGTAAGCCGAAGCTCCAGTTAATGCCATTTTTTTACCTCATTATTTAACAAATAATTATTTTTTACCGCTTGAAAAGCCAGGAAGGTTTTCAAACTGCTGTGCAATATAACTTTGAGTGCTATTCATTTGTGCGACGATTGCGTCCATCGAAGCAAATTGCTGTGTGAGTCTAAGAGTTAAGCTTTCTATACGTCGTTCTAAAGACAATCTGTCATCAGTTATTTTAGTGAGTCGCTCATTTAACGACTGCTCACGAGTGGTAATAATTCCACCTGTTCCGGTGTAGTTATCAACTAGACTTTTAAGTTGAGTGGCAAAGCCTGATTCACCGCTGAAAAGCTCACCAAACTGTTCAAAATCACTTTGGATTGCGCTATCTAAAGTATCGTTGTCAATTTCAAGCTTACCATCTTGGGTGGTCGTAATTCCCAATGAAGATAAACTGTTAAAGGAGCCTGTGATATCCGTATTGGGTGTAGATATAAGACTTCTGATTTGCGAGTTAGCTTGTCGTAAAGTGTAATCGCCTAATAATAATCCTGGTTCATTTTTATCAGCGGAACCTAATTGTTTATTCACATCAACAAAAGCATTAAAGGCTTCAACAAATGCACTAATCAGCGATTTAGTACTATTAGTATCTAATGCTACAGAGAGGCTATCAGTTTCACCTACGGTGTGTATTTTTTTAACATCGATGGTGATGTCTTGAACTATTCCTTCAAAAGAATTAGTGCTACTGGATGCTTCAAAACCATCCAGCTCAATTAAGGCATCACCTGCAGACTGAGTTTGTGTCAGATTGGTTGATAAATCTGCTAAAGATGCATCACCTGTAAAAGAGACAACCAAATCATTATTTAAACCAGTTGTGCTTGAATTAATGGTAAGAACGCTGCCCGTATCAACACCGTCCGTGACATTGTTGAGCAAGTTAACTGACACAAAATCATTATCGGTTGCATTATTAATGTTATTCCGAATATCTTCTAATGAGTCTGTGGCTGAAACAGCAATATCGAATGTTTCACTCCCCACGGTAAAAGTAAGCGTACCATCACCATAAGTTGTTGCTGCGCCACCAGTAAAAATCTGGGATTGATGTTTACTACCCTGAGCTAGAGCTTTGACTTCTATGTCATAATCGCCGGGGGTGGCTGTACTGCTGGCTGTTGCAGTAAAAAACTCAGAACTTGATGTGGTGACCTTTCTTTTTGAAAAGCTTGAAGACAGACTCAAGTCAAACGCAGCTGTGCGTAATTCATTCAGAGATGCTTTTAATCCACCAAGTCCAGTTAGTGTGACGGAAACATCAGCTTCTGATCGATCAAGACTATTTTGTTTAGGGGCTCGTTCGGCATTAACCAGAGCTTCAACAATACCTTGTACGTCGAGTCCAGATCCTAAACCGCCAATTGAAATAAGGCCCATGTTGTTACCTTCGATAGTTTAAACTGTTTAACTTAAGAAACTGTTGTACTTAAAAACAAACAGTATGATTCATCGCTGCAAATTTTAATCAAAGAAAATGCATTTGAATATTAATCATGAATATTCAAATGAATTTTTAAACTTATATCAACTTTCAATTATTACCTAAAGAACAGACGATTAATGGTGTGTCACCTATAATCGAAGTTCATTGTTAGATAAAGCAATTTTCGCGCCAGTATAGTGAGAGAAAGGATACTCCTTTCTCTCATACTTTTTCCTGTAGCAAAACACCACTATTGCCAGAGTTTTCTTCGTTGAGTTCCTTCAGCCTTTTTGAAAGGTTGATTAATTCTTCGGGTGGAAATTGTCGTATCAGTTCATCGGTTTGTTTATCGACAACTCTGACAATTGTCACGCCAAGTTCTTCATCAATCTTAAACTGTAAGCTTCTATCAATACTCTGATTAAAATTTTGGAATTCTTCAATCTGAGTAACTGCTTTTGATTCAGAATCTTGCAGGGCTGCTTTGTTATCCACAACGGGAGTTGTATTAGCATTACTACGTATTGCTTCAACATTCGTTGTTTCTGTTAACTTAACATCATTTTCCGCTGCTTTAGCTGAAGGTGCTCTGCTTGTTGGGAGCGGCAATTGAGTGCCGCTATTCACCGTTGGCGGTTGAAAGTTGCCTGACAAATTATAAATAGCCATAGCAAGTTACCTTTGTAGAGCGAATGAGAAAGCTAGCTTATGCCAGCTTTCTCGATTAACGTTAAACTGTAATTTAACGCGTTCCATCAGCTTACTGTAGTAGTGACAACACTGACTGACTAGAAGCATTAGCTTGAGCTAAGATAGACAAACCTGCCTGTTGTAGCACTTGGTTTTTAGCTAAGTTAGCTGTTTCTGCTGCGAAATCTGTATCTCGTATACGAGAGCGTGCTGCAGAAGCATTTTCGATAATGCTACCTAAGTTAGATATTGTACTACTCAAACGGTTTTGTACCGCACCTAACGAAGCTCGCTGAGTGTCAACGGCTGAAATAGCCGCATCGACTGTTGCGATAGCTGCTTGCGCACCAGCTGCAGTGCTAATGTTTACTGCTGAAACAGCCGATAGACTTGATGCTGAGCTTGCTGCGCCTAACAATGTAGTACCTGTATCAGTTGAAATGGTGTAAGCTCCACCTGAGGAGAAACGCAATTGTCCTGATATACGAGTTGCATCGGTTGCACCAGACGCTGCATCAACCAGGTTAGTTGTTGAAGCTGTTGTTGCTGTACCGTCATAGTTTAATGCGGTTACAGTTAGTGTACCGGTACCGTCATCGGCCGTACCAACATCAAATGCATCAATAGTGATGTCATCACCATTTTCGTTAACCAAATCAAGTGTTGCACCGTTAGAGGTTGCGATAATACCTGTACTTGATGAGGTAGCATTGATTGCTTCTGCTAAACCTGATAAATCTCCGACTGAAGTTACGTTCACAGAAATACTTGAAGCAACACCACCTGTACCAGCAATACTGAATGACACAGTACCAGCAGTATCCAGACCGCTTAAACGTACGTTAGTTCTTGCGTCAGCTGAAACACCTGTAGTCCCTGTTTCTGCGTTGATAACACCGGCAACCGTTGCAGCGCTGCTGTTAACGGCAACTGTTGCTGTTGATGAACCAAGATTACCATTGATGGTTAATCCTTGTGCCGCAACAGTATTTGCTGCAGGTGCTGCTGCTGCTGCTGCGACTTCGCCAACACCACTACCACCAGCATCAATCCGGTTATCACCTAAGTTAGTTGCTCTGGCACCGCTGATACTAACGGAAATAGTTTCGTTTGCTTGTGAACCAACCTGGAATGATTTAGTAGCAAATGAACCATCTAATAAATTAGTACCACCAAAACGTGTTGTGTCAGCAATACGGTTTAGCTCTGACTGAAGCTGTGAAACTTCTTGTTGAAGCGCCGCACGCTCTGTACCACTATTACTACCATTCGCACTCTGGATTGATAAGTCACGAATACGTTGAAGTATGTTAGTAGACTCTTGTAATGCACCCTCCGCAGTTTGTGCTAAAGAGATACCGTCATTCGCGTTACGTACAGCAACACCCAAACCATTGATCTGTGAAGTTAAGCTGTTTGAAATTTGAAGTCCGGCCGCGTCATCTTTTGCACTGTTTATTCTTAAACCAGTTGAAAGACGTTGAAAAGTACTTGATAAAGCTTCGTTTGTTTTATTTAAAGAGCGCTGTGCGCCAATAGACGATACATTCGTCTGAATAACATTACCCATGATAAATCTCCTAAACCTTTGATATTTAAGATTATTGTGAGAACGCCAATCTTAAAATTACAAAGTGCTTAAAAAGTAAGACAGTGATTATCACTATCCGCGTTAATGCTGAATACAGTCTGAGAAACGGATCTTCAGCTTAAGACTGAAGCTCTAAAGAAATGAGATCTGAGAAAAATCATCGCCTGAGAAACAACAACCTTAGTGTTTACAAACTGCTGAGACAATTTGCTTACAATAGAAATATCGGCTTTAAAAAAGGCGACTTTATATTTTCCTGAAAAATATTTGATTTTTTTGGAAGAAAATTTGTAACTGACTGATTTTCAAGTGAAAACCCGAGAAAATATATTTTCCTCGGGCTATGCACCTAAAGTTGTCGTACGGTAGGGGCTTTTCGGGTCTTCATTTTAACCTTGTAACAGTGATAAAACAGATTGGCTTGATGCGTTAGCCTGAGAAAGGACTGACAAGCCGGCCTGTTGTAACACTTGATTTTTAGAAAGTTCAGAGGTTTCTTCCGCATAATCGGTATCTCTGATACGAGAGCGGGCCGCTGCCACGTTTTCTACGATACTTTGTAAGTTAGATATAGTTGAGGACAAGCGGTTTTGAACCGCACCCAAATCCGCACGATTACTATCAATCTGCTTTATTGATGCATCAACTACTGCAATTGCATTTTGTGCACCTGCATTGGTTGAAATATCTAAATCGCTCACTCTATCTCCAGCAGTGACATTTCCTGCAACACTGGTTGTTCCTATAACACCGCCAGTATTATTGGCACCCGCAGCGGTCGAGCCTATTAGAGCAAAAGTGGAATTGGTATCTGAAGTGGTAAATGCGATATCACCAGAAACTACGCTACCTTCGGAAACTGCAGCCAAATCCTGTGGGTTACCTAACGCAGTTCCAGCAGTATTAACAGAATCTACAGTCATTGCTTCACTGCCTGCTGCGGTATAAGCGGTTAACTGAACCGAAATATCAGCACCAGATTGATCGGTTATTTCAACATAGTTATTAGCTAAATCAACATTGACTTCCAAATTAGACAAAGCACCTAACTGTTGAATACCTGAGCCTAGCGAAGTCAAAGTCGCATCTAAATCGGCGCCTGAGACAACGATAGAAGTGTTGCCGTTGATACTGACGCTAAAAGAGTCTGCGCCGTCGACCGTCGCATCAAATGATAAGCGTGCAGTGGTTTTTGCATCGGCGGTGACATTGGGAACTTCCGAGTTAATTTTGTCTGCAATTTGCTGTGCAGAATCGCCTGCGGCAACCGCAACAGTCGATGTTGCACTGTTAACCGTAAAGCTTAAGTTATCAGCAACCATTGCGCTCGCGGGGCTTGTGCCTACTGCTGATACACGATTACTACCAAAGCCTGCGAAAGATAAGTTGTTAACACCTAAATCATCTGCTCTGGCTGAATTGATAGAGATATTAATGGTTTCAAAGGACTGTGCACCTACTTGAAATTGTGCCCCAGTCAGAGTACCTGTAAGGATATTTCGGCTACCAAAACGGGTGGTATTGGCTATTCTATCGACTTCTTGTACGAGCTGTTGAACTTCTGCATTCAATGCTGCGCGTTCTGAAGGACCATTACTACCATTGGCACTTTGGATGGCCAGATCACGGATTCTCTGCAAAATATTGGTCGTTTCCTGCATTGCTCCTTCAGCAACCTGCGCTAACGAGATACCGTCATTCGCATTTCTAGAAGCAACACTTAACCCATTAATTTGCGAGGTTAATCCATTGGAAATTTGTAACCCTGCAGCGTCATCTTTGGCGCTGTTAATACGCAAGCCAGAAGACAGTCGTTGGAAGGTTTGTGCTAGCGAACCATTAACATTAAGTAGGTTACGCTGTGCATTCAGTGAAGAAACATTAGTTGATAATACGTTTCCCATTTTTTTGACTCCTAATCTATTGCTTCAAACAACAGGCGGTCAGAGGTACTTGTTGTTTAATAAAGCACAAAAAATTAATAACAAATTATTGGGAAAGAAACACTGAGAATAATTCTTTCGATGTAATATCACCATCTGAGAACTGGAGATTAGCTTTAACAGTAACTTGAGAGGGTTGCTGTTAAAGTGAGTAGGTTGAGAGTTCCTGCTCAAACATTTTATCGGCTCTCAAATTTCCGACTTTAATTTTTTAATAAAATTATTTTCCTTTTTCTGCTACAGTGCTAAATAACTGAGATTTAAGCAATATTTTGTTTTAGCCATGGTAATTAAGATTGTTGATAAGATTACGATTTTTGGCGGACATTTGATTTCAACACTCACCCTGACTAATCGCTTAAGAGAGAGATTATGACGCAGCAAAACATGACAGTCCCACAAGCGTTACAATTCGTTCAGCAACAAATGAATGCTGGGCAGTTTGACGTGGTCAAAAATATCTGTAGCCAAATTTTGCAGCAACAACAGAGTACTGAAGCGATGTTTTTTTTAGCAATAGCGCTTCATCAGCAAGGCCATCTAGATGCTGCGCTTGAATGGTATAACAAATTGCTTAATATTCAGCCCCAACATGATGCTGCTTTGTCTAATTTAGGATTGATTTTTTTAAATAAAAAACAATATAAATCTGCGATAGATGTATTAGAAAAAGCGCACCAGCTCAAACGGAGCAATCTGGCGACCTGTTTTAACCTTGCCAACGCTTATGGCGATTATGGTGAACTGGACAAAGCAATAAAGCTTTATCGCAAAGTGATTAAAAAAGATAGTAGCAATACTGATGTAATTTTTAATTTAGCTAAAACTCATGCGCAGGCAGGTAACAAGAAAGAGGCTTCCCAGCTTTATGAACGTTTATTGAGATTAAAACCAGAGCATATAAGAGCAAATTATAATTATCATGCTTTACTGGTTGCGGATGAAAAAATATCTCAAGCTGAAAAATGTCTGATACCGCTAACTTGTCAGAATAATGATTTTAAAATATTGGCAGAGTATTTTCTGGCATGGTTGTATCAAGTTCAAAATAAATCGGAGGATGCGGAAAACCTTATTCAAAATGTCGCAGCAGCAGGTGAGGACTATAGTCATTTCGTTGATGCATGGGAGTATGCGAATCAACATTTTAGTGAAAAGACTCGTTATATGACTTATAGCTTTGATGTGTTGGAATATGCTATTTCAAAAGTCTCACTGGAAGGCTTAAATTTGGAGTTTGGTGTCCGCTTTGCGGCATCAACTAACTTCATTGGTAAGCGAATAAAAGGGCGACTATTTGGTTTTGACTCTTTTGCTGGATTACCTGAACACTGGAACGAAACTGCCGGCAAAGGGGACTATTCTACGGACGGTGTATTGCCGACAGTACAATCGAATACACAATTGATTGATGGTTGGTTTGATAAAACTTTACCGGATTTTGTTGCTCAACATAAAGAACCAGTCGCATTTATGAATGTGGATTGTGATCTTTATAGTTCAACAAAAACCATATTTAAATATTTGGGCGATCAAATTGTGAGCGGTACGATAATTGTGTTTGATGAATACATTAGCACTTCTAGTTGGCGCAGTGATGAATACAAAGCTTTTCAGGAACTAGTTGAAGAAAAGCAGTTGCAATATGAGTATTTAGTTTTTAGTCCTTACAGTCGCCAAGCCGTTGTGAAGATCTTATAACAGCTACCTTTAGAAAGCCTTTTCAGTATTTGTTGAGCAGCGTAATGTTGCTCAGTGTTTTTCCCTTACTGATTTTATAAAGACACTTAGTATCAACTAATTGGCACGCTGATTGCTTTTGTAAAATTAGCTAGTGTTTATGACAGTTGAAAAAATCATTACCCATGATAAATCTCCTAGAAAAAAACATCAGCTATGGCTCGCAAGAGCTTGGTTATAACTAATGTACTAAGTTGCTGAGAACAGCTTGATACAAGGGTTTTAGCCTGAAGATGAAAATTTTGTAGTTGCTGAGAACAGCTGCGATGCGTTTATCTTCTGTCGTACGGTAAGGGGTCGAGTTTCGACCCCTTTTCTTTTGCGGCAAACAAATTCCCGTCACGACAGGCAATCAGTTGCCAAAAGTTTGACAACTTTTTCCGCCTGAATAGCTGCTAATTAAATTTATAGAGCAAAATTATTAACAGTGGCTACAGATGGGGAAATCTCTAAAGGGTGCTTTCGCAGAGTTGTTAGTTAGTGTTTAGTTTTCACTAATCATTAAACCAACACGCTCTTCAATACCAAGGTATTCAAAAACTCTTTTAGGATATTCTCCGGCTTTTAGCACTTTTTCAATTTTTATTTCAGGGTGCTCTTTTAAATTAATAATGAGAGCTTTAGATCGGGGAATTTCTGGGTTATATAGCAACACTTCAGGATTGAGCATATCCTTTGGATCTACGCTAACGACTAATCCAATGCTTTCATCATTTAAGCTAACCACACTACCGGGTGGAAAAACTCCTAATGTGGAAATGAAGGTCTGGATGAGCTCAATATCCAGTTTGTCTTTTAGTTTTGAGTACATTGTTGCTAAAGCAATTTTGGGCGGTAGGGATTTTGTGGTATCGGCAGAGTTACACAAGTTGTCGTATATATTTGCGATAGAGACTATTCTGACAACTTCTGGAATTTTTTCACCAGCAAGTTGATTAGGAAACCCCGTCCCATCAACAAATTCGTGGTGTAATTCAATGATATTCAGTACATCTTGAGGCATGCCTTCGACTAGTTCACAAAGCTTTCGTCCTAGTTTAGGGTGTTGCTGATAAACACCTTTCTCGGCTTTGTTAAGTGGAGCTTTTTTGTTAAGTACCACGCCTGGCAACTCTACTTTTCCCACATCGTGCAATAATGCGCCTCTGGCTAACCAACGGAGTTTTTCACCCCTAATCCCTCTGGCCACGGCTAGAT
Organism: Gammaproteobacteria bacterium; assembly: GCA_030432465.1. Lineage (GTDB taxonomy): Bacteria > Pseudomonadota > Gammaproteobacteria > Enterobacterales > Kangiellaceae > Aliikangiella. Next base: position 3,494 of record JAUIHB010000035.1, on the reverse strand, counting down.
TTAAGCTGAGAATCGTTACATTCATGCAATGGTTATACATTGTATGCTGGCCACTACCTAAGTTGACTAAGTTGGTAAACAGGTTAGTATGGCTCTCAAATTCTGATGCCATCTCATCCACCAGTTTAGCGGCATCTCTGATAGCGTTAGCTGGTGATGTCTTTAATTCGTGAGTGAGTTTTTTTACTTTGGCTGCGTGAGCTTTATATTTCTTGGCAACATTAATACGCTTATTGCGATAAGCATCGGCCTGATCGATTTGCTCATTTTTCTTTTTCCATTTGTCTTTAACTATTTGTGATGGGGTTTCTTCAGCTATTACTGTTTCTGATTGAGATTTGTGAGCGATTTCAATATCACTTTGATCAGGGAATACTGTAACGTCTTTTAAACCAAGCTGTATTATTGCCTGAATATCACTTTGTGAACTGATTTTGAACTTTGAAAAGATAAAAGGGTGTTTGGTCCATGGCAATTCTAAGTCGACCATAAAGCCAACTAACAACTTATTAACAGGGAGTTTAATTTTTCGTTTGTTGGACATAACCTGTGCAAGTCACCTTCTTACTTAACTGCACCAAGTATAGAATATATTTAAAAATTAATTGAGGATCGAACGTTTTATTTAAAAAGACACCGCTAAGGGTTAGTCCAATGTCTTTTTAAACTTGATTGAAGCAATGAGCAGTCCGCCAAGCGTGAATAAAATCAGCCAATAAATATCCCTATTTAAGTCAGTAAAGTTAGCATCACGCAAAACGATACCGCGAATAAGCCGCATAAAGTGCGTTGCTGGTAATGCTTCGGCTATATTTTGAGCGATAACTGGCATACCTTCATAGGGAAACATAAAGCCGGATAATAAAATAGAAGGGAGTAGCACAAATACTGTCATTTGCATGGATTGTAATTGGTTTTTGGCAATTGTCGATATGACTAAACCTAAAGTTAAACTGGCAGTAATAAATAATAAAGTTGCGCCTGCCAATGATAAAAGGCTGCCATTAATGGGAATGTGAAATAAAACATGTCCCAGTCCCAATATAATGATGACTTGTAAAAAGCCAATAAATAAGTAGGGAATAATTTTTCCAATCATTAATTCGAGTGAACTAACGGGAGTCGTGATTAACATTTCCATATTGCCGCGTTCTCGCTCACGAACTATAGCGCCAGAGGTAAACATGATCATAGTCATAGTAAGGATCACGGCAACTAATCCAGGGACAATATTGACTACGGTTCGCTGTTCTGGATTATAAAATAAAGTCACCTCAAAAGTTGGCGTATTCCGATTCGCTGGCTTTTTTAGCAGTTCTGCCAACGGCATGTTGCGTAAGCTTTTAATTGCCGAGGCTACAAGAGTATCTGAACCATCAACCATCCATTGAGCAACGGGACGCACCGTTTCTTGATTGGTGGCGGGAGGTGTACCTAACCCAACTACTGGGTGCCTTGCTAGACGTTGACTGATGTCTGCAGGAATAACTAATACTGCTCGAACTTGTGCGCTGGCAATTCCTGCTTCGGCTTGTGTCGTATTCATGTAGTGCTGTTCAAATGTGACGACTTGAGTTGCGCTGATTGTTTGTATGAGTATACGACTCAACGCGCTGTGACTTTGATCGACAACACCGACAGGAATGTGTCTGATATTGGTATTGATTGCATAGCCGAATAAAATTAACTGCATTAATGGGATCATAACAATCATTGCAAATGTCATTTTGTCTCTTTTAAGTTGCAACAACTCTTTATAAAAAATGGCATAAATGCGTGATAAAGCTTTCATGTTGATTGCTCACCCGTCGATGTAACAAAAACATCTTCTAAATTAGGACGAGCAAGGGTTAACTGATCTCGTGACTGAATATTGTTGTGTTGTGATAGAAAGTCGAGAGGATCTTTGACTGACTTTTTTACCAAAACACGTAAGCGTGCTCCAAGTTGAGCTGTAGAAATGATATCGGATAACTCGAGTAAATCTTTTTTTAGTTGAGGTAAATTATTGGCTTCTATTTCAACTACATTGGCATCCATTTGTTGCATTAGATTTTCAGGAGTATCATCAGCACGCTTTATACCGGACTTTAAAATGGCTAGCTTATGACAACGCTCAGCTTCATCCATGTAATGGGTTGATACCAAAATACTGGTACCTTGATCACTCAGTGCGAACATTTTTTCCCAAAAATCTCTGCGGTTTTCAGGATCAACCGCTGATGTTGGCTCGTCTAAAAATAATAATTCTGGATGGTGTAGGATTGCTGCAGATAATGCAAGCCTTTGTCGTTGACCGCCACTCATTGTGCCTGCGAGTTGATTTTTTTGTTTATTTAGGTCGTAAACATCTAATAGTTCATCAATGCGTTTTTTTTGTTCATTTATGGACAGTCCATAAACCCGTCCTATAAACTGTAAGTTTTCTTTGACAGTTAAGTCATAATAAAGCGAAAAATTTTGTGTCATATAACCTATTTTTAAACGAAGTTTATCTGCGTTATCGGGTAACTTAAGTCCAAGTACTTCAATCTCACCGCTGCTAGGCTTGAGTAAACCAATTAGCATTCTTATCGCGGTTGTCTTGCCACAACCGTTGGGGCCTAAAAAACCGTAAATTTGACTTTTTTCAACCTGAAGATCAAGTTGTTGGATCGCTTTAATATCACCAAAATTACGACTTAACTGTCTGGCTTGGATAACATACTCACTCATGGCATGTCGACTTGTACTGGGATACCACTGGCTATATGTGATGCAGAATCAGGCAGTTGGATTTCAGTCAGATAAACTAAACGAGCTCTTTCTTCTTGATTAAGTGCATAGTATGGCGTGAATGCTGGTTCAGATGAAATCCAGCGAACCGTTCCGTTAAATGGTTCTGAAATACCATCAATATGAACCTTGAGCTTCTGCCCTGTTTTTATTTTTGCTCGATAAGGCTCTGGTGTATAAATTCGCGCAAATGGAGACTCTCCAGCAAGGACAATAGCAAGAGGACTACCTTGGGTGACTCTTTCACCTAAGTTCCAAGGGAGGCTATCGAGTATTCCGTCTCGTGTTGCCCTGATAGTAAGCTCTTTTAACTTTATTTCTTCGCTTGCTAAACTCGCTTGTGCTGCTGCCAAGTGTGCTTCAGCTGCGCGGAGATCTTCTTCGCGGGTACCATTGGTTAGTTCACGAAATTTTTCTTGAGCCTTATGTAAGTTAGCCAAACTCTCATCACGGGCAGCTTGAATTTTATCTAATTCTGCTTTACTAATCACATTTTGCTGGTGAAGTTTTTGTGAGCGTAAATAATTACTTTGAGTTTCAATGGTTGCGGCTTGGGCTGCTGCAACGGTTGCTCGCGCGGCTGCTAATTCTTCTTCTCTTGCGCCACTACGTAGTTTATCTAAATTTGCCTGTGCTTGTGCAACTTCAGCTTGGGTTCTTTGTATTTGCGCTGTTTGTAATGAATTATCAAGCTGAACTAAAATATCGCCTTTTTTTAC